>CAMOID010000002.1 GCA_946615975.1 uncultured Caryophanales bacterium | reverse complement strand
AGTTGAAACTGTAGAAGAAAATGAAACAGAAGAAGAACCTGAGGTAGAAGAAGTTAAAACTGAGGAAGAATCTGAAGTAGATGAAGAACCTGAGGTAGAAGAAGTTGAAGCTGAAGTTGAAGAAGAAGCTGAAGTTGAAGAACAACCTGAAATTGAAGATGAAGTTGAGAAAGAACCAGTTGTAGTTGAAGAACCAAAGAAGAAAAAGAAAAAAGGTTGGTTTGGTTTATCTGAAAAAGATAAAGATTTAATTGCATATGACAAAGGTTTAGAAAAAACTAGAACTGAATTTGTTTCTCAATTAAATGTATTAGGTATTAAGTTTAATAGAATTGATGATGAATACTATGAAGAACTTGAACAATTATTAATATCAGCTGATATTGGTGTTAATACAGTATTCAAATTTATTGATAGATTAAAAGATAGAGTAAAACAAGAAAAGATTACTGATACAAAATATTTAAATGAAGTTATTGTAGATGAATTATTAATGATATATGTTGAAGGAGAATCTTTAACAGATAAAATTAATATGGCAGAAGAAGGGCCAACAGTTATTTTAATGGTTGGAGTAAATGGTGTTGGTAAAACAACTACTATTGCAAAATTAGCTTATAAATATAAACAAATGGGTAAGAAAGTAATGCTTATAGCAGGTGATACCTTCAGAGCTGGTGCAGTACCTCAATTAGAGGAATGGGCTAATAGAACAGAATCATTATTCTTTGGTAAAGAAAATACTGATCCAGCAGGTGTTATATATGATGGATTAGTTAAGGCTAAAGAAGAAAATGTAGATATTGTATTAATTGATACTGCTGGTAGATTACAAAACAAAGCTAATTTAATGGCAGAACTAGAAAAGATTAATAAAGTAATCGGAAAGCATGTAGAAAATGCACCTCATGAAACATTATTAGTAATTGATGCATCAACTGGTCAAAATGGTATTTCACAAGCTGAAGCATTTAAAGAAATAACTAATATTACAGGTATTGTTCTAACTAAGTTAGATGGAACTGCTAAAGGTGGTATAGTACTTGCTATTAAAGAAAATGTTGGACTTCCAGTTAAATTCATTGGATTAGGTGAAAAAATGGAAGATTTAAGAGCATTCGATATTGAAGATTATATATATGGTTTATTCAAGGATATGATGTAATATGGAAAACAAATTATATTTAACTGAATTATATGATTATTATAAAGAACTATTAACTGATAAAGAACAAGTTTACTTTGAAGAATATTACTTTGAAGATTTAACTCAAGAAGAAATAGCAGATAATCATGAAGTATCAAAAAATGCCATATCTAAATCTTTAATAGAAGTAAAAGATAAATTAGAAACTTATGAATCTAAATTAAAATTATATTCTAATAAAGAAAAAATAAAAAACATTCTTTCTAATGAAGAATATGAAAAAATAGAAGATTACATTTAATGTAAACATTATTTAAAATAATCATTAGGATATATTATTTAATGATATAATTTATATAAGAGTGGTGAAAGATATGAAAAAACATATGAGTAAAATAATGTTATTATTAGCATGTCTTGCTATTGTTGTTTCTACAACAACAGTATATGCATATAATAATTATGATGATGAATTTGTTGGAGATAATTTCTGTCATTTAAAAGGAACACAAGCTGCATTAAATGTAGTAAGTTGGTTAATATTAATAGCTAAAATGATGATTCCAATTATTATAATTGTATATGGAACATTAGATTTATATAAAGTTGTAACATCTGGTGAAGCAGGAGATGTACCAAAGGCTGCTAAATCTTTAGCGTATAGAATTGTCATTGGTGTATTTATCTTCTTCTTACCAACATTAACTAAAGCTGTAATAGGTTATATGTTACCTCAAGAATACAATACATGTGCAAAATGTTTATTACAACCTGGTTCATGCAAGGATGGTAGTATACTACAAGTTAATGAAGATCTAAAAAATAACGCTAGTGATGACTCGACTTCAGGAGGTTCTGTAGGTAAAACATCTGAACATGATTTAAGCGAAATGCATGATGTTCATAGATAATATGAAATAAAAAAAAGTACTTCTATTCGAAGTACTTTTTTAATTCATTGTATTTTGTATCATATTTAAATTCTAAAAAATCTTTATATCTATTATATACAGTTCTACTTACTATAATAGCATTAATAACAATTGATAAGAATGCAAATATTATAAGAGTATTTCTAAATAATATTCTATCTTGTAAATGATTACCTAATGCTACAAATAATAGTATATAAGGTAGTGCACCAATAAATGCACCAATAAATAAAAATTTAATCTTTGAAGTTTCAACTTCGTTAATTTCTTTGATAATGTCTAATTCTGTGTTGTCCATAATAACTCTATCTACTTTCTATAACAATTATAACATCTATTATAGAAAAAATATAGTATAATATTTTTATAGATTTGTTCTGATAGCTCAATTGGATAGAGCACTAGCCTCCGGAGCAAGCGATATAGGTTCGATTCCTATTCAGAACACCAATAATATATAAATAAAAAGTATAGAGTAATCTATACTTTTTTTATTAAATAAAATAAAAAAACAAGCTTTTAAAGCTTGTTTATTATCAAATGGTGGAGAACACGGGACTCGAACCCGCGACCCTCTGCGTGCAGGGCAGATGCTCTAGCCAACTGAGCTAATTCCCCATCGACGTATTTAATATTATCATATTTAATTGCTTCATGCAAGTATTTTTTTACTAATTTTGTAAAATTAAAAAAATAAGCATTAAATATTGAGATTTTACCTATAATATTGTATACTTTTTTATAGTAGGAGAGTAGTAATATGAGATGTAATAATTGTGGTAAAACAGTACCAAATACAACTATTAATTGTCCTTATTGTTTAAAAGATATAGATCCTAATCAAGAATTCGTTGATAGTTCTATAATTAATCAAGAACAAACTCCAACTAATCCTAAGGATAAGATTATTGCTTTTGCAAGAAAAAGTGAAAATAAAACTATCGTTATTGGATTTGCTGTAGTAGCAGTATTTATTGTAATACTAATATTATTAGGTATTATTAGTATATTTAATAAAGGTAATAAAGTAGATGACACTGTATTTAGAAAATATGTATCTAAAACATATGATCATTTAACTGAAACATTCTTACCTGGAAATGGTAATTCAGGTAAATATTCATTAACAGCATCTGTTAATGAAAAACAATTTCATTATGAAGGTGAATATGATTTAAAACTAATAGATAGATATTTTGCCTTAAGTGCTTCCAAAAGTGATATATCAAATCAAGATGATATTATCATAAGTGAAGAAGAAAACTTTGAATTTGAAACTTATTTATTAAAGAATCTATTATATATAAATTCAAAAGATTTCTATAACAAAGATTTATATTATGAATTACCTGATAAAAATAATTTCTTATCAGCAAGCAAATTAAATGTTAAGAATCTTGCAAATGGTGTATATGATACATTTGCTGAAGTTTTAAAGAAAGCAGACTATGATACATCTAAAGAAAATATCGAAATAGGTAATAATAAAATAAAAGCATATAAAATATCTTATAAATTAGATAAAGATGCTAAATTAAAATACATAAAGAATATTATTAAAGTTATTAAAGAAGATTCATCATTTATAAATGAATATTCTAAGATGACTGGAAAAACTAAAGAAGAAATTATAAAGATGATTGAAGGATATGAATCAACTTATAATTTTAGAATTAAAAATAGTAAAGCTGAAGCATCATATTTAAACGTATATGTTACTAAAGATGATGTTAAAAGAATAGAATTAATATTAGTAACTGAAAATGATACATATGATATCAAATTATCATTTGGTAATAATACAGATTACATTAATGTTAAGAAGAATAATGATGATTATATTGATTTTACAATAACTAAAACTGATAAAGAATTAGCAAATGGTATTCACAAAACATTATCATTTGTATTTAGAGGTTTTGATAATACAATATCAGGTGATTTAGTATTAGATACTAATAATAAACCTAATATTAGAAGAAAGACTGCTTCTGAAGATGCAGTAAATGCATATAACTTATCTCAAGAAGATAAAGTTATAGTAGGTAACAATGTTTATTCACTAATGGGATATAATTGGTTTGATAATTTAATTGATTATGTTAAACCAATATGTTCAGGTGATTTAAATTGTACATGTAATGATGAAACAAATACATGTTCATGTAATCAAGGAACAACATTTGTTGTATGTACAAAAGATGAAATAAATAATGAGAATAAAGAAGGGTAATTATGAAGTGTATATCATGTCAAAATGAAATTCAAGATGGATTATTAACTTGTCCAGTATGTGGTACTATTCAAAATTTAAATAATGGTGTTGCTGTTCAACCAGCACAAACTGTTCAACCTGTACAACCAGTACAACCAGTACAACCAGTACAACAAGTTGCAGTACCTCCTCAACCAGGAGTACCAGTACCACCAGTACAACCACAAGTGCCACAAGCACCAGTGCAACCACAAGTACAAGCTCAACCAGTAGGACCTGCTCCTCAAGCTTTAGGAACAGTATCTCAAAGAGATGCTATAGTACAAGGTATTCAATCTGGTAACTTAATAAATGGTATGTATACTGCTGATGAAGTAGTTAATTCTAAAGAACATCAAAATTTCGTACAAGAAGAGAAAAAAGGTAAAAAGAAAAAAATAATTATTTCATGTGTAATATTAGCTGTATTAATTGGATTAATAATAGGTGGATTTGTATTCTATAGGCAACAATTTGAAACAGCTGATAAGAGAATTGAAGTATTCTTTGATGTAGTTAATAAAGAAATATCTAGTGAAATCAAAAATGATACATTTGTTAAAAACAATGGAGATTATAAAGTTGATTTAACTGTAGTAGAAAATGATAAACAATATGGAACTACACTTGATGGTAAGTTCTCATATAACTTAGGTCAATTAATTGACTTAACTGCAAATGTTACTAAATTAAAATATGGTGATGATTTAATTGATAAAGATCCAATGAACTTTGAATTATATTTAAATGATTCTAAAGCATATTTTAATTTCCAAAACTTATATGAAAAATATATCTATGTTGACTTCGATAATTTAACTGAAATTAAACATAATATATCTCAAAATGATATTGTTTATACTGTTTTATTTAAACAATTAGTTAAAGATATGAGTAAAGCAGTTGTTCAATCTCAATCAACACAAAAGATAGAAAAATCATCTATAAATGGAAAAAATGCAAATGTAGTTAAATTACAATTAAACTCTGATAATAGAAAAAATGTTATTAAGAGATATTTTGAAATTCTAGAAGAAGATCAAGCATTCTTAGAACAATATAGAAAATTATCTGGTAAAGATGATAAAGCTATAAGAGATGATTTAGAATTAAAACTAAAACAAATGGTATTTGATTCTGAATTAACTGTTAATATAGAATTACATACTGGCATATTTAAATCTGAATTTATTGGATTAAAAGTTGCTTTAGTAAAAGGTGATACTACTGAAGTATATACAATTAAACCAATTACAGGTGGATATTCTATTAAATCTACAAAGAATAAAGATCAAATGTTAGATTTAAAATATACTAAAACTAAAGGAATGACTTCTACAACTAGAACAACTACTCATAATATATCTGGTTCTATATATGATGGAAAAGTAGCTAGAAATATAAATGGTACATTAGAAATAAATGAAAATGTAGTAGTAGATGTACAAGAAGTTAAAGTTAAAGATTCTATTAAATTAACTAATATGACTGAAGAAGATTTTAATACTATATTAACTAATTTAGATAAATATTCTAAATTAAAATCTTTAATAGCTCCAACAATAGATCAATATAGACAAACTTTAGTGCCTCAAGATAATTGCAGTCCTGGTATGAATTGTGTTTCTTTAGATGACACTACTGTAGAAGAATCTACTAATACAACTGAAATACCTACAGATGAACCTATTTCAGTAGGAGAATAATGTAAATTCGATATGTAAATAAAGTACTTTATATAAAGTACTTTATTTTATATTTGATATACTATAAGTAGAGTAAGAAGGAGTGTGTTTTATGAATAAGTTTTCTAAACTTATATATGTTGTTGTAGGAATCGTTTTAACATTGGTTGCAATGAAAACTTTCTATGATGCATCTATAACAAATAACAAAAAAGGATGGTATGTAATTGAAGGATCACAAATTGATACTACATTACAAGTAACTCATCCACAAGACATTTATTATATTAAGGAAGGATCAGTTGATTTCAATAAACATGTAGATCAATTCGATTATGAATTACAAGCTGATGGAACAATTTCTTTAAATAATTATAAAGGAAAAAATTCTATATTAGTTATTCCAAGTGAAATAAATGGAAAACAAGTTAGTATTATTAATTTCTCTGGTAACTTTAGACAAATTAAAGTTCCAGCAACAGTTAAAGCTATAACTGGTAAATTAGAAATAACTGATAAGATGAATGAATCAATCTTAACTGCTTTAGCAGTATTTGTAGTAACTTTACTTGTATATGTTACAGTAATAATCGTTGCTACTAAAAAATTCAATTTAAAGATTGCATTTACTTCATTAATGTATTTATTAGTTCCAATCATTTATACATTAGCTACTAAGAAATATTTAGTTATTAAAACTTCATATGATTATACTTACTTAGCATTAATGTTAGTAACTACAATCGTATATATAATTATTATTTCAGTAATGGTTGGATATCAAGATCTTGGTACTTCTTCACAAGTTCCAGGAAATATTGTTAAGAAAACTAGAGCAACAAAGAAGAAAACTGCTACTAAAAAGAAAACAACTACTAAGAAAAAATAAGATATGATTATTCATATCTTTTTTTATGCTATAATATTTATACAAAGGAAGGTGATTATATATGTATGCAGAAGTATTAGTGCAATATGGTGTTAAATCATTAGATCATACATTTACTTATATAATCCCTGAATCTTTAAAAAATGAATTAAAAGTAGGTATGAAAGTATATGTACCATTTGGAAAACAAGAAATAAATGGCTTTGTTACTAAAATTAAAAATGAAACGGATACAAATGATTTAAAAGAAATAATAAGAATAGTTTCTAATGAATTAAAATTAAATGATGAACTATTAGAATTAGGTAAATATATAAAAGAAAAAACTTTATGTTCTCTTATATCTGCATATCAAACTATGTTACCTACATCATTAAAAGTAAATAATTCTAAAGAAACATATGAATTAAAGAAAACATATATTGTTTTAAATAATGATATTAATATAGATGAATATATTTCTAATAATAAAAGAGCAAAGAAACAAATAGAATTAATAGAATATTTAAAAAATAATAGACCATTAAAAAAGGATATTAATTGTTCTGCTCTAAAAATACTATTAGATAATAATATAGTTAAAGAAGAATACGAATCTTATTATAGAATAGAAGTAGAAAATACTAATAAGACATCAGTTAAATTAACTGATGAACAAGAATTAGTTTATAACAAGATTAAAGAATCTTTAAATAAAGAAGAAACATTCTTACTTCATGGTATAACTGGATCTGGTAAAACAGAAGTATATATGGAACTATGTAAATCAGTTATTAAAGATAATAAATGTGTAATAGTATTAGTACCAGAAATAAGTTTAACTCATCAAATAGTAAAAAGATTTTATAATACATTTGGAAATGATGTAGCAATATTCCATTCAAGTTTATCTGAAGGAGAAAAATTTGATGAATATAAAAAAATTGAAAGAGGAGAAGTTCATATTGTTGTAGGTACTAGATCAGCAATATTTACTCCAATGAATAACATTGGTTTAATTATTATTGATGAAGAACATTCAAGTACTTATAAACAAGAAAATAACCCTAGATATCATGCATTGGATATAGCTAAATGGAGAAGTCATTATCACAAATGCCCATTAGTATTAGGTTCAGCTACACCATCATTAGAATCAATGGCTAGAGCACAAAAAGGTGTATATACTTTAGTACAACTTAAGAATAGAGTAAATGGAGCTAATTTACCTGATATTAAAATTGTTGATATGCAACCTGAATATCGTAAAAGAAATATGATATTATCAGAAGAATTACAAGTTGAAATAATGAAAACATTAGAAAGAAAAGAACAAGTAATGCTTCTATTAAATAGAAGAGGATATTCTACTATCATGACATGTACTTCATGTGGTTATACATATAAATGTCCTCACTGTGATATAACATTAACTTATCATAAAACATCTAATAAACTTCAATGTCATTACTGTGGTTATACTCTTATAAATCAAGATACATGTCCTGAATGTCATGAAAAAGCTATTCAATCATATGGACTAGGTACTGAAAAACTAGAATCATTTTTACATGAATTATATCCATCATATAATATCTTACGAATGGATCGTGATACTACTACTAGAAAAGGTAGTCATGAAAAAATGATTAAAGCAATTGAAAATCATGAATACGATATTATAATTGGTACACAAATGATATCTAAAGGTTTAGATTTTCCTAAAGTAACATTAGTAGGTATAGTAAATGCAGATGAATCATTAAATATACCTGATTTTAGATCAGGAGAAAATACATTTAGTTTACTTGCTCAAGTATCAGGAAGAGCTGGTAGAAGTAATTTAAAAGGTAAAGTAATTATACAAACATTTAATCCTGATAATAAAACATTACTAAATGTTTTAAATCATGATTATATGTCTAACTATAACTATGAAATGGATATTAGAAGAAAACTTAAATATCCACCTTATTATTATTTAATAAGTTTAAAAGTAACTTCTAAAAAATATGATGTATTATCTAAAGAAGTAAATAAGATAGCTGATTATATTAGAAAGAATGTAGATGATACTACTATTGTATTAGGTCCTACAACAGCAGCTATATTTAAGATAAACAATATCATGCGTTTTCAAATAACTATTAAATATAGAAAAGATGATAAACTATTTAAAACATTAAAAGATTTAGATGAACAATATATAATGAATAAAGATATTAATTTAGAATTAGATATAGATCCATTAAGAATATAGATGGAAGATATTTTATATAAATTATCTAAATCTAAATTTAGAAGTAGTTTTCATTTAAGAAAATACATGATTGATTATATTAATGAAAAAGGTATGGATGTAGTTAAATCTCATACAGTAGATTTTATTAAAGAAAAACTACAACCTGCTAATCCTAAAAATGATGGTAAACAAACACCTATGAAAGGTCATCCAACTTTCATGGCAATGCATGCATGTGCATGTTGTTGCAGAGGATGTTTAGAAAAATGGCATCACATAGAAAAGGGAAGAGAATTAACTAAAGATGAATGTAATTATATTTATAAATTATTAATTACATGGATAATAAAAGAATATGAAAATTATATGAAATAAGAAAAACATCTAATAGTTATTAGATGTTTTTTATTTATTTTTTAATATTTAAAGTATATAATTTATATGTAAGGTGATAATATGAAAAAAATTAAAGTATCTTTAGTATTAAATATAATTACATTTATATTAATTACTATTGCAACTATATTTATGTTTTTAGGAATAAAATTCATGGGCGGTAGTTCATTATTAGAAACAGAAAAAATAGCAATGTTTAAATTCTTTACTGTTGATTCTAATATTCTAATGGGACTTATTGCATTAGCATTTGCTATATTTGAAATAAGATTAATAAAAGGAGATATAAAAGAAATACCTAATTATATGTATATATTAAAATTTGTTGGTACTTCAGCTATAACATTAACATTCTTAGTTACATTATTATTCTTAGTACCTCAATATGGAGTATTAGCAATGTATTCTAATAATAATTTAATATATCATTTAATAGCACCAATACTTGCTATTATAAGTTATATAGTAATTGAAAAACATGAAGTTAAATATAAATATGCATTCCTTGGAATTATTCCAATGTTATTATATTCAATATTCTATGTTTTAAATATTATCCTTCATATAAATGAAGGTGGATTAACATATGTATATGATTTCTATGGATTTGTAAGAGGAAATATTTATAACATGTTTATATCATTCCCAATTATATTATTAGTATCATATTTAATATCTATTGGGCTTTTATTCTTAAATAAAAAAATAAAACAAAGTAATAATAAGTAGTTATTGAAAATTATAATTAATGTGTTATAATTTATGTATTAAAAGAAGCAATGACGGGCTTGGAAACCTAACAGCTATATAGAATACCAATGAGAACAAAGTATGGTGGAACAGCGTTAATATAACGCCCATATATGATTGTTCTCATTTTTTATTTATTAGGAGGTGTATATGAAAGTATTTATTGCATGTTCTGCCAGTAGTTCACTTGCTAAAGAATATTATGAACTTGCTTGTAATGTTTCAGAAGTATTTGCAAAACGAGGTCATAAGTTAGTATTTGGTGGATTTGACAAAGGTATGATGGAAAAATGTTACATGACATTTAAATACGAAGAATCAAAAGTAAAAGCAGTAGCAACTGTACAAGATTCTGAATATATTGAAGATTTAGATTTAGATGCTAAAGAAATTGTACCTAAAACATTTGATAGAACAAAAAGATTATATGAAATAGCAGATATAATTGTAATATTACCTGGAGGAATTGGAACACTTGCTGAATTTACATCAATGTTAGATTATAGAAGATGTTCTAATTATGATAAGAAACCAATTATATTATTTAACTATAATAATTTCTATACACCAATTATAAATATGCTTAAAGGTATGTATGAAAGTAAATTTTGTAATCAAAATGATTTAAAAGAATTTAATATAATAAATAATATTCAAGGATTAGAATTTTATTTAAAACAATTAGAATTAGATAAAGAAGGAGAAGAATAAATATGGCAAAAAATATGGAAGAATTAGTTAATTATTGTAAACAATATGGATATATATTCCAAGGATCTGAAATCTATGGAGGATTAGCAAATTCATGGGATTATGGTTCATTAGGAAGAGAATTAAAGAATAATGTTAAAAATGCATGGTGGAAGAAATTCATTCAAGAAAACACTAATGCTGAATATAGAAATTATGGATTAGATTCAGCGATTCTTATGAATCCAGAAGTATGGGTTGCATCAGGACATGTTGCATCATTTGCTGATCCATTAATTGATTGTAAGAAATGTAAGAGTAGAGAAAGAGCAGATAAGCTTATTGAAGAATTTACTCATGGAGAAGAAACTGGTGATGGATGGGATAATGAAAAATTAGAAAAGTTCATTGCTGAAAATCATGTACCATGTCCAAAATGTGGATCATGTGATTTTACTCCAATCAGAAAATTCAATTTATTATTTGAAACTCATCAAGGTGTAACAGAAGATTCTAAATCAATTGTTTATCTAAGAGGAGAAACAGCTCAAGGTATATTTGTTAACTTCTTAAATGTACAAAGAAGTATGAGAGCTAAAGTACCATTTGGTATTGGTCAAATTGGTAAATCATTTAGAAATGAAATTACTCCAGGTAACTTTATTTTTAGAACAAGAGAATTTGAACAAATGGAACTTGAATTCTTCTGCAAACCAGGAACTGACTTAGAATGGTTTAAATTCTGGAAACAAAATTGTTTAGATTTCCTAGAAACATTAGGATTATCTAAAGAAAATTGTAGATATAGAGATCATGCTAAAGAAGAATTATCATTCTATTCTAAAGCAACTACTGATATTGAATATATGTTCCCAATGGGATGGGGAGAACTTTGGGGTATAGCTGATAGAACTGACTATGACCTTTCAGTTCACATGGAACATTCTAAACAAAACTTACAATATTTAGATCCAGAAACAAATGAAAAATATACACCATATGTAATTGAACCATCAGTTGGTGTAGATAGATTAGTACTTGCTTTATTAACTGAAGCTTATAAGAAAGAAACATTAGAAGATGGTACAGAAAGAGAAGTATTAGCTCTTAAACCATATTTAGCTCCATATAAAGTAGCAGTATTACCATTAGTAAAGAAAATTCATGGTGAAAAAGCTAATGAAATATTCCAAGAATTATCTAAATCATTCATGGTTTCATATGATGAATCAGGTAACATTGGAAAACGTTATAGAAGAGCTGATGCAGTTGGTACACCATTCTGTATTACTATTGATGATGAAACAATCAATAATGGTACAGTTACTTTAAGAGATAGAGATACAATGGAACAAATTACTCTTAAATTAGAAGAAGTAAAACCATATATTGAATCTAAATTAGAATTCTAAGAAGAATAGTAATATTCTTCTTTTTTTATTGTATATAAAGTCTAAAATATGTTATTATATATGTATAATAGATTAGTATATGGAGGATGAAGTATGAATCTTAAAGATAAAATTAAAAATTCATTATTTCCAAACAATGAAGAAATAGACTATGATGATGACGATATAGAATCATCTGATGTAAAAGAAAAAGATATAGTTAAAGGTGGAAGCAAAATGGTTCTTGTTGAACCTAGAGCATTCTCTGAATCTCAACAAATTGCTGATAACTTAAAAAGAAAGAATTCTGTAGTAGTAAATTTAAAGAGAGTTACTAGTGATCAAGCTAAAAGAATTATTGACTTTTTAAGTGGAACTCTTTATGCTATTAATGGAGATATGCAAAGATTAGGCAATGGTATTTATCTTTGTACTCCAAAGAATGTTGATGTAGAAGGTCGTATTTCTGACGAAGATGATAAAAAAGGTAAAAAGAAAATAGAAGACGAAATAGACGATTTCTAGAATTAACATATTATATTTCTAGAGGGTGAAGCATATGAGAAAGTTTGATAAAAGTCTCTATGGTTACAATGTCAATGAAGTTAATGCTTTTGTAGATGATGTAGTTACAAATGTAGATGACATGATTACAAAGATGAAACAAAAAGACATGGAAATCGATAGACTAAATAAAGAACTAGAACATTATAAAAAGATGGATGAAACTTTAAATAGAGCTGTTACTATAGCTGAAGAATCATCTCAAAAATATCAAAATCAATCTATAAGTGAAAGTGATTTAATTATTACTGAAGCTAAGAAAAATGCTAACCGTATAATAAATGATGCTTTAACAAAAGCAGAAAAATATGAAGAAGAAGCCCAAAGAACTAGAAGAAATATAATGATATATAAAAGAAGACTTAAAGATTTAGTAGATCAACAAGCCGAACTAATAAATGACATTGATAAAGTGGATTTATAATCCACTTTTATTTTTGACAACTATCATATTTAATATTATAATTTTTATTAGTAAGAGGGGATTACTATGAGGTTTTGTTCTGACTGCGAATTTTTAAATACAAAAGATAAGAAAAAAGATGGAATATATATGTGCAAAAAATGTAAGAAGTATATGAATTCTTCTACAGATGCATGTGATAAATTTGAAAGAGATTTATCTACTAATAACTGGGAAAAGAATGACCTTTATATGAAAGGTAGAAAGTTAGTAGTAGAAGATAGTTATGCAAACCAACTATGGTTTTGGGTTCTTATATTCATCATTATTTTAATGATGGCAATAACAGGAACTTTTAATTCATAATTAATAAGGAGAATCATGATGAGTAAAAAGACAGCAATAATATTTATATTAATATTTTTAGTCCTATTAGGAGGATTAATTGTATATAAAAAAACAAAAAAGGAAGATGAAAAAATGACAGGTAAAGTAAATATTTTAATTAAAGTAAAAGAATATGGAGATATTAAATTAGAATTAGATGCAGATACAGCACCTATAACAGTTACTAATTTTGTTAAGTTAGTAAATGAACATTTCTATGATGGATTAACATTCCATAGAATCATGGATAATTTTATGATCCAAGGTGGAAATGGAGAAACAGCAGGAAAACATGCTGAAACTATAAAAGGTGAATTTAGTTCAAATGGAGTAGAAAATAATATATCTCATGTAAGAGGAGTTATATCTATGGCTAGAACTTCAGTAAAAGATTCTGCTTCATCTCAATTCTTTATTACTAATGCTGATGCAACATTCTTAGATGGTAATTATGCAGCATTTGGACATGTAACAGAAGGTATGGAAGTAGTAGATAAAATTACTGAAAAAGTTGCTCCAACAGCTTTAGATAACAATGGTACAATTGCTACTGATAATCAACCAGTTATTGAAACAATTGAAGTAATAAACTAGGTTAATCCTAGTTTTTTTTGTTTGCATACTATTTAGTATTGATATGTTCATATCGGGGGGGTATAATATTAATAATGAACAAGACAGGAAGGATGATTTATATGAAAAAGTTCATTTGTTTATTATTAGTATTCGTTGGTGTAATTGCACTAGCAGGATGTGGCGCTAAAAAAGACAGTGTTATCATCTACTCATGTATGGAAAAAGAAAGAGAAGAAGTTTTACAAGAAAGACTTAAAGAAAAATTCCCTAATAAAAAGGTAGTTCTTCAACATATGTCTACTGGTAATACTGCTGCAAAAGTAAAAAATGAAGGAGAAAATATTGAAGCTGATATTGTTATTGATCTAGAAACATCTCATATGGATTCTTTAAAAGATAATTTTGCTGACTTATCTGGAACAAAATATGATGTATATTTAGATAGTATCAAGAATGATAATAATTATTTAATGTGGACTAAATATCCAATTGGAATCATTATAAATAAGAAATATTTCGAAGAACATAACTTAGATATTCCTAAAACATATAACGATTTATTAGATAAGAAATATAAAGGATTAATTGCTATGCCAGATCCAAAGACATCTGGAAGTGGATATTCATTCTATTTAAATGTTGTTAACATTATGGGTGAAGACAAAGCTATTGAATATTTCAAAGAATTAAAGAAAAATGTAAGAGAATTTACAACTTCAGGATCAGGTCCAACTAACTTATTAAAACAAGGCGAAATTCAATTAGCAATGGGTATGGTTTCAGAAGCAGTTCAAGCTATTAATGAAGGATATGAATTAGAAATTATAGAATTAGCTACAGGAACTCCTTACAATACTACTTCATTAGGAATTGTTAAAGGAAGAGAAACTAAAGATGGAGTTAAAGAAGTATTTGATTACATCGTTAATGAATTTGGCCCATGGGATAAAGAAAACTTTGTATTAGGAAACTTATACAAGAATCAAAAGAGTGCTATTAAAAATAATCCAACAAATTTAAAAGATGCAGACATGAAAAACATTTCAAGTATTGAAGTTAAAAATAAATTAACTGAAAGATGGAATGAAATAAATGGCTAATATTGAAGTTAAGGGCTTAACTAAAATATACAATAAAAAAATTGTTTTAGATGACTTAAATTTCACTGTCAAAGACGGTGAATTTTTGTCGATTTTAGGACCTTCAGGATGTGGTAAAACCACATTATTAAAGATACTTATTGGTATTGAGAAATGTGATAAAGGATCTATACATAAAGGCACTAGAAATATAACAAATGTAGATCCAGCTAAAAGAGGAATGGGTATGGTTTTTCAAAACTATGCTCTTTTCCCTAACATGACTGTATTGGAAAACGTTATGTATGCTCTTAAATTAAAACTAAAAAATAAAAAAAATGCTAGAGAAAGAAGTCTAGAAATGCTTAAACTAGTAAATATGGAAGAGCATATTAATAAATATCCACATCAATTAAGTGGTGGACAACAACAAAGAGTTGCTATTGTTAGAACATTAGCATTAAAACCGGATATTATATTATTTGATGAACCTATGTCTGCTTTAGATGCAGATAATAGATTAGGTTTAAGAAAAACAATTAAAGAATTACAAAAACAATTTAATACAACAATGATATATATTACCCATGACCAAGAAGAAGCATTCTCTATGTCTGATAGAGTTATGGTTATGAAAGATGGTAAGATTGAACAAATCGATACACCTAATAAAATATATAATCACCCAGCTAACACTTATGTTAAAAATTTTGTTACTAAGCATTTAAGAGATAAAGTATCTTCTATAGAGAAGTGTACTGGAATCGATTTATAATGAAGAAACGCAGTTATTTAAATTATTTTATATTTGCATTTCTTGCAGTAACAGTATTTTATCCATTAGCAGTAATGGTTAGTAAAGTAAGTTGGGAAAACTTTAATTCGCTAGTAGCATCTAACGCATTTAAGGATGCACTTAGCAATTCTTTATTTGTAACATCGATATCTACAATTATTTCAATAATTATTGCATACTTGTTAGCATTAACAATTAATAGAGCTAATATAAAACATAAAACTATAATTAAGGTATTAATAACACTTCCAATGTTAATTCCTTCTATATCACATGGACTTGGATTAATTAACTTATTTGGTAATAATGGTATTATATCTTCACATTTTAATTTTAATGTAATAGGACCTGTTGGAATAATTATAGGATCTATAGTCTATTCATTCCCTGTTGCATTTTTAATGTTAGATGATGGATTTAACTATATTGATAATTCAATGTATTATAATGCAAAAATTTTAGGGATGAATAAATTTCAAACATTTAAAAATGTAACGTTCTGCTATATGAAGAAACCTATTTTTTCATCAATATTTGCAGTATTTACAATGATATTCACAGACTATGGCGTTCCATTAGCTGTAGGAGGTACATTTATAACATTACCTGTATTTCTGTATAAGGAAGTAATTGGATTATTAGATTTCTCTAAAGGAACTATGATTGGTTTATTCTTACTAATCCCAGCTTTAGTATCATTCTTATTTGATACTTTTAGTAAAGATTTTGCTAAAAACGATGGTGCTGATGATTCAGAAATGAAAATAGAAAATAAATATGTAAGAATTTTATTAAAAACATTCATGGTTATTATTATATTAATGCTATTCGTATTAATTGGATCTTTTGTTTATTATGCTTTTGTTGACAATCCTATATTGAACAAAACATTCTCGTTAAGCCATTTAGAATATATAATTGGTGATGATTTCTTTGCTTATTTTGGTAATTCAATATTTATTTCAATATTTGTATCTATAATTGGTACAACTATTGCATATTTTACTGCTTATGTAACAGCTAGAAGAAAAAGTAAGTTAACTAAAATCGTTCATATTCTTTCAATATCTACATTAGCAGTGCCAGGTATTGTATTAGGTTTATCTTTTACAGTGGCATTTAAAACATCCTTTATATATAACACATTTATAATATTAATATTGGTTAATATTATTCATTTCTTTGCAAGTCCTTATTTAATAGCATATAATGCATTGCAAAAAGTAAATGAAAACTTTGAAATAGTAGGTAAGACATTTAATATTAGTACATTTAAAATTATTAAAGACGTAATAATACCATGTACTAAGAAAACAATAAGAGAAATGTTCTCTTACTTTTTCATAAATTCAATGATCACAATTTCTGCTGTATCATTCCTATTTAGTACAAATACTATGCCTGTTTCATTATTAATAAATGTATATGAAGATAATTTAATGTTAGGTGAAGCAGCATTTGTATCATTATTTATTTTATTATGTAATGTTTTAATGAAATTTATAATGTACTTATTAAATGTAATTGATAGAAGAAGGTATAAATATGGAACTAACATATAATGAATTTGAAGTATTAACTTATTTAGACAAAGAAGGCAATTTAACTCAAAGAAAATTATCTGAAGGAACTAAATTGTCTTTAGGTACTATTAATAAAATAGTAGCTACTTTACTTGAAAAAGGATTTATTGATATCAATAATAAAATAACTAAAGAGGGATATAAAGCATTAGAGCCATACAAAGTTAAAAGAGCAATCTTTCTAGCTGCTGGATTTGGATCACGTATGGTTCCTATAACTTTAAATACGCCTAAACCATTAGTTAGAGTTAAAGGAAAGAAGATAATTGAAACATTATTAGATGCATGTGAAGCAGCTGAAATAAAAGATATAATAATTGTTACAGGTTATTTACATGAACAATTTGAAGTATTAAAGCACCAATATCCAAATATCAAATTAGTTAACAATGATCATTATAATGAAGCAAATAACATTTCTTCTGCTTATTTAGTAAGAGATAAATTTGCTAATTCATATGTATTAGAATCGGATTTATATTTATACAATCCGAATTTAATAAGAAAATATGAATATTGGTCAAATTTCCTAGGAAAAAAAGTTGATAGAACTGATGACTGGTGCTTTGAAGAAAAAAATGGAATTATTACTAAAGAAAAACAAGGTGGTATTGATTGCTATCAAATGTATGGAATTTCATACTATGATGCAAAAGATGCTGTACAAATAGAAAAAGATATTAAAGAAGTATATGATTCTCCAGGTGGTAAAGAAAAGTATTGGGAACAAGTTATTTTAGATGTATGTAAGAAAAATTATAAGATACATGTAAGAGAATGTAATGAAGGAGATATTATAGAAATTGATACTTTTAATGAATTAAAACAAATTGACAAAACATACGATGTATAGAGAATAAGGTGATAAGATGACAAAAATATTAGGAGATATAATGTTATTTTGTTATAACATTTTCACAAATTATGGAATAGCCATAATACTATTTACATTATTTAGTAAGATTGTATTGTTACCAATTTCTATTTGGGTTCAAAAGAATTCAATTAAAATGGTAAAAATGCAACCTGATATTAATAAGATTAAAATAAAGTATTTTGGTGATAAAGATAAGATAGCAGATGAACAAGCTGACTTATATAAAAAAGAAAAATATAATGCGTTTGCTTCATTGATACCATTAGTAATTCAAATACTATTATTATTAGGATTAGTTGAAGTAATTAATCATCCGATTACATATATTTCACAAGTACCTGAAGAAACATCAGCTAAATTAGTTGAAATAGCTCTTTCTAAACATTCAGATGTTGATCCAGAATCATCATCTATAGAATTAGTAGTATTTAATGATATTAAAGAAAATAAAAACATTGAAGAATATAGCAATGTTATAAATGAAGAAACTAGAAACAATATTAAAAATATCAATATGAAATTTTTAGGATTTGATTTGACATGGGTAGCAGTAAGTGTTAAAGGTATTGCATGGTTAATACCAATTATTGCTGGTATAAGTGCATGGTTATTATGTGTTGCACAAAATGCAATCAATGTATTACAAGCTGAACAATCAAAAGCTAATAAATATGGAATGATGGCATTCTCAGTAGGTTTATCATTATATTTAGGATGTTTTGTAGCAGCTGGTGTTGCATTATATTGGGTATTTAGTAATTTATTTGCAATTATTCAACAAGTATTACTAAATATGGCAATCAATCCAAAAAAATATGTTGATTACGAAGAACTCGAAAAGAGTACTAAAGAATTAAAAGAAATGGAGAAAGCTAATAAAGTTAAGATGACTCCAGAGCAAAAGAAGAAAGAAAAAGAAGATTACAAGAAATTCTTCTCAATTGTTAATAAACATTTAGTATTCTATTCAGAAAGTAATGGTTTCTATAAATATTATAAAGACGTAATTGAATATTTATTAGAAAATACTAATATAACTATTCATTATATTACTTCAGATTATAATGATAATATATTTGAATTAGAAAAGAATAATAATCAAATTAAAGCATATTATATTGCTGAAAGAAAATTAATAACTTTAATGATGAAAATGGAAGCAGATATAGTAGTAATGACTATGCCTGACCTTGAAACATATCATATTAAGAGAAGTTATTTAAAGAAAGATATCGAATATATATATTTACCACATGGTCAAGGTAGTACAAATTTAACTTTAAGATATGAAGCTACAAAACACTATGACACTATCTTCTGTACAGGTAAACATCAATATGATGAAGAAAAAGAATTCAATAAAATTTATAATCGCAATAGAAAACTTATTAAAGCAGGTTATCCATTATTAGATAACATGGTAAAAGATTATAAAGGAAGTAAAAAGACTAATAAACAAAAAACAATATTAATTGCTCCGTCTTGGCAAAAAGATAATATTATAGATTTATGTTTAGATGAAGTATTAGAAACTTTAAAAGGACATGACTATAAAGTTGTTGTAAGACCACATCCACAACAAGTAAGGCATGCTAAAGAAAGATTTGAACAATTAAAAGAACATTATAAAAATGATAAAACAATTGAGATACAAACTGACTTTAGTAAAAACAATACAGTATTCGAATCTGATATATTAATAACAGATTGGTCTGATATTTCTACAGAATTTGCATTTACTACAAAGAAACCAGTAATTTTTATTGATACACCAATGAAGATTATGAATCCAGAATACGAAAAAATGAAAATAAAACCATTTAATATTTGGATTAGAGATGAAATAGGTGAATTAGTAAAAGTTGATCAAGTTAAAAAAATTGATAAAGTTGTAGAAAACATGCTTAAATCAAAGAAAAAATATGAAAAGAAAATCGAATCAATTGTTGATGAATATGTTTATAACTTGGGTGATAGCGCTGAAGTAGAAGCAAAATATATTATTGAATCATTACAAGAACATATTAAAAAGGGAAAGGAGAATAAATAATGTTAGGTTATATTGATCCATCAGTAATGACATATGCTATCCAAGCTATTGCAGGTATTGCAATTGCAATTGGAGCTGCATTTGGTATTTACTTTAGAAAAGCAAAAAAGAAAATAAACAACAAATTAGGTATTGATGAAAACAAGAATAAAGAAGTTGAATCAGACGAAATTGTTGTTAAAACAAAAAAAGAAAAATAGAGTTTAATATACTCTTTTTTTTATTGTATGAAAAAGGGCATAAATTAAAAGATTTATATTCAAATAATAATTAATACAAAATAAAAAACACATCATAAGATGTGTTTTCTTTTTCAAATGGGGCGGCGTGTGGGAATCGAACCCACGCATACCAGAGCCACAATCTGGCGTGTTAACCACTTCACCAACGCCGCCATTTGACATAGATAATATTACCAAAAAATAAGATGTTATGCAAGTATTTATCTTATTTTCTTTAATAATATGCTATAATTTTACTTAAGGGATGATTAAAATGAAGAAAGAAAATAGTAAAACTAATCCTTTAACTATAAGTATTATATTAGTAATAGCAACAGTAATACTTATACTTGGAAGTATTATATATAATTCAAATCATAAAATAGAAGAATGGGTTGTATGTGATTATACTGGAACTCTTCCAGGATATAAAGAAACAATTAAATTTAGATACATGTATAATGTTTTATATGGTTACTATGAAAATAAAGAAATACAAAGTTCTTCTGAAGAAGCTAAAGAAAAAATAATAGAACAATTAAATAATTTTGGTGGTAATTTACCAACATCAGATGATATTAAATTTGAAATAACTGAAGAAGATTTACTTGTTAAGAGTAATTTCTATGTTAAAACCATAGCATATAATTTTATAGATGATTATTTTAATGAGATGGGTATATCAATGGAATCTACTCCAAATGATATAGTAGATACATTAAAAAATGAATATAATTGTAAGATAACTAGAAAGTAGGTGCAACATGAAAAATAAATACATTATTAAATCAACTAGTCATATTATTATTTCAAATGAAATAAAAAAAATAACTGAATCAATTGAAAATGTATCTTATTTTTCTATGAATGACACTGAATTAGATGATATCATTGTTGATGCTTCTTACTTTGGTTTTCTTGATACTGCAAAAGCAATAGTAATAACTGAATTTAATTACTTTGGTGATAAATTTAAACATGAAGAAGAATCTGAAAAGATTATTGAATTCTTAAAAAAACTAGATGAAAGATGCACTGTTATCTTTGTAGTATCATCTTTAGATAGTAGAAAAGATTTTACAAAGAAAGTATTAGAATTAGGAACTGAATTATTAGATTTTAGTAATTTATCTCCTGAAACTATTAAAAATAATGTAGATCAATATGTAATAGATAATAAACTTATTCTTGATAATAATGCTTATCAAGAAATATATAATAGAACTAAAGGATATTTAGATATTATTATTGAAGAAATAAAAAAATTATCTTTAGTTGAAAAACATATAACATTAAATATAGTAAATGAATATGGATCTAATTATATGATAGAACCATATAATCAAGATAATAACTATGATGATATTATATGGAAATTCTATGATGCAGTAACATCAAAGAATTTTAAAGTTATATTTGAACTTCTAGATGAATTATTAGCTAGAGGAGAAGAATATGTAACATTAATATCAGGTATATTTAATCAATATTTACCTATATATATAATTAAATGTATGGAAGAAAATAAAGAATCAAAAGAAAATATGATTAAAGTAACTGGTTATTCAGATAAAAGAATATTTATGTTACAAAAAAAGGGTAGAATATATACTAAAGAAGATATAGAAAATATTTTACTTAAATTAACTGATATAGATATTAAATCTAAATCAGGATATGATATTGCATATATGTTTAAAGAATTTTTAATAGAATTATAAAAAGACCTTATTAAAGGTCTTTTATTTTATCTGTATTTTTAAAATTAATTTTAGCTACATCATATAATTTATTAAAACCATATTTATTAACTAATTCTTTACCAATTGAATCAACTTCAGTTCCAGCTCCTTTAGGAAGAGGTAAGTGAAGTTCATCAGATAACTTATCCATTTCTTTTAAGAATATATATCTTGAAATAATAGATGATACTGCAACTGATAAACACTTATTTTCAGCATGAGTAGTAAATGTAATATTAGTTACTTTACCAGGTACTTCTTTAATATGATCATAATATTTAGTTGGATATACAAATTGATCAACTACAATAGCATCATATTTAGGAGTTTGTTGTTTTAATTGATATAACACTTTATTATGTAATATTGCTTTAACTTTATTCATATTAAATATTTTAGCTTTATTATAAGCACTTGGACTTAATATAAATGTTACATGAGGTATATCTTTAATTAACTTAGGAGCTATACTTAAGATTTTTTCATCAGTAACCATCTTTGAGTCTTTAACACCTAAATTACTTAACCAAGATTTTTTAGATATATCTACATAAGAAGCTGTTACAACTATAGGACCAAAATAATCACCTGTACCAACTTCATCAGAACCAATAGTTGATAATTTTTTAAATCTATCATCTTTAAGTTCTTCTTTTTTATCTTCTTTTTTCTTATTTTCTTTATCTATTTCAGATTGTACATCTCTTTTATTATTAACTCTTTCCATTTCAGTCCAATAAGATGCTTCTATATCTGCACCTAATCCTTGAAACATTATTTTTCCTGATTCATATAATGTAATAGTGCAGTCATAGTCTTTTACTTGAAATACTGAATATGGAGGTTTTTTTTCACAAAATCTATCTGAATAAAAATCTATAATATCTTGTTTCATATTATCAGATATTTTAAATACTATAGTTTGTTGTTTATTATTCATAGCCAACACCTCTTACCTAAATAATATACCATATCTTATTGCTTTTTTAAATATCTTTAATTATAATTAACTTAGGTGATAATATGAATTATTTAGATATAGTATTAGCGATAATATTAGTATATGCAGCTTATAAAGGATGGAAGACAGGTGGTATTTCATCACTTCTTAATTTAGTTGGTACATTAATAGTAATAGTAGTATCTTATTTCTTAAAAGATCCAATAAGTGTATTACTATATAAGAATTTACCATTCTTCTCATTTGGTGGTTTATTCTTAGGTATTACATCTATTAATATATGTGTATATGAAGCAGTATCATATTTAATATGTGTATTTGTTTTAGGAACACTTTTAGCATTACTTGTTAAAGTAACAGGATTAATAGATAAATTAGTTAATAAAACTATTATATTATCTTTACCAAGTAAAATATTAGGTATAGTAGCATCTGTATTACAAAGTTATATATTCTGTTTTGTATTAGTATTTATAATGGCTCAAATACCATTAAGTACTAAGTTAGTTAAAGAATCTACAGTAGCTCCAATTATACTTGAACGTACTCCATTAATGAGTCAAGTAACAAATGGTGTATATCATACAGTTACAGAAATATATGATATAGCTATTAAAGCTGATGGAGAAGCAGATAAAACTAAAGCCAACTATGATGCATTAGAAGTATTATTAAAATATAAAGTAATTAGTACTAAGAATGCTAAAGATTTATTAGATAAAGGTAAGCTACAAGTTGAAAATTCTGATGAATTATTAGAAAAATATAAAAATCAATAGGAGAGTATATGATTAAACATTTAGATAAAGAAGAGAATTTTGTTAATGAAATTCAAGCTGATAAAATCTTAGTTGATTTTTATGCTGAATGGTGTGGACCATGTAAGATGATTGGTCAAATATTTGAAACAATGGAAGATGAAGTAGAAGTGTTAAAAGTTAACACTGATGAATTTCCTGACTTAGCACAAAAGTTTGGAGTTATGTCTATTCCAACAGTAATACTTTTTAAAAACGGATCTGAAGTAGATAAGTTTATAGGTTTAAGAAGTAAAGAAGAAATAATAGAATTTATCAATAAATAGGATAATAGAAATATTATCCTTTTATATTGTATAAAAATACTAATTTTGTTAAAATATTGATATATTAGAGGTGATTTATAAATGGAGGAAACAACTCTTTATAATTTAACTGATATAGAAGATGCTTTAGTTGAAACTACATTAGATGAAGTATATTCAGCACTAGTAGAAAGAGGATTTAATCCAGTTAATCAAATTGTTGGTTATTTAACTACTGGTGATCCATCATATATAACTTCTAATAAAGATGCTAGAAACAAAATACTTTCAATTGATCGTGGTAAATTAATTGAAACTATTGTTAGAAAGTATTTAGAGGGTTAATATGAAAGCATTAGGAATGGATTTAGGAACTAGAACATTAGGCCTTGCTACATCTGATAGATTAGGCATGATTGCTAGTCCATATAAAACAATTAGATATGAAGATATAAATACTTTAGTAGATGAAGTATTAGAAATAATTAAAAATGAAAAAATAGAAGTTCTTGTATTAGGATATCCAAAAAATATGAATAATACTGAAGGACCTGCAGTAGAAAGAACTAATAATTTTAAAAATCTATTAGAATCTAAAACAGATTTAGAAATTAATTTAATAGATGAAAGATTATCTACTGTAGAAGCAGAAAACTATTTATTAGAAGAAGATATGTCTAGAAAGAATAGAAAAGGTGTTATAGATGCTGTAGCAGCATCTGTAATATTAGATACATATCTTAGACAACAAGAAATAAAGAATCGTGGGTAATGATATGGAAAAAGATGGAAAATTAATTATAAAAAATGATAAAGGCGAAGTAATGGAATGTGATGTATTATTTACATTTGATTCTGATGAAACAGGTAAAAGTTATATAGCTTATACAGATAATACAAAAGATGAAAAAGGTAATATAAAAGTATATGCTAACATATATGATCCAAATGGAGAATCATTAAAATTAGAACCTATTACTACAGAAAAAGAATGGCAAGCAATAAATAATATATTAATATCTGTACAAGAAAAAGTAAGAGAGGTTGTTGAAGAAAATGGGGATTCTAATAAATAATGAAACTACAACTGATAGAAATATAAAGTTCCTACAAAGAGTAGCCTTAATAGTACTAATACTATTTATAATAATTGGTTTTATTGTAGGATGTATATTTGGAACAAATTTAATGCCTGTTAATCCAGAAGATGATACAGTATATCCTTTTACTATATCAGAAGGTGAATCTAAAGTAGTTGTTATAAAACATTTAAAAGAACAAGACTTAATAAGAAATGAATTATTTGCTAAATTATATTTAAAGATTAATAGTGATTTACAATTCTATGCAGGAACATATAATTTAAAGAAGAATATGTCAGTTCCTGAAATATATGATTCAATTGGAAATACTAAAAAAGCATTAACAGAAGATATAACAGTTCAATTCGTTGAAGGTAAAAGATTTACTGATTATGCAAAAGTAATATCTGATAACTTTGAAAATATCTCATATGATGATGTTATTAATAAGGGTAAAGATAAAGAATACTTACAAAAACTTATAGATAAGTATTGGTTTATTACAAATGATATATTAAATGATAAATTATATTATCCATTAGAAGGATATCTATTTGCAGATACATATGCATTTGATAAAAACTCTAAATTAGAAGATATATTTGGTAAGATGTTAGATGAAATGGATTCAACATTAAAGCCATATAAGGATAAGATTGATGATTCCTCATTAGGAAGTCATGGTTTACTTACACTTGCAAGTGTGGTAGAATTGGAAGGTGTCAGTGAAACAGACCGAAAAGTTTTAGCTGGTGTATTCTATAACAGATTGCGTATAGGTATGACTTTAGGATCTGATGTAACAACATATTATGCTGAACAAAAACCATTAACAGATAGTTTATGGCAAAGAGAATTAGATGCATGTAATGCTTATAATACAAGAGGTACATGTGTTAAAGGATTACCAGTTGGACCAATTGCTAGTCCATCAAAATCAAGCATAGTTGCTGCAATAGAACCTGAGAGTTCAAATTATCTATACTTTGTTGCTGATAATAAAAATAAGTTATATTTTGCTGAAGATGGATATGGACATCAAAAGAATATAAATGACTTAAGAACTCAAGGTATATACCCAGAGTAAAAAGGAGAGTTAAATAAAATGAATGATGTAATAAAAGAAATGGAAAGATATGCAGAAGCAAATAATGTTCCTATTATTGAACCAGATTCAATACTTTTCATTAAAAAGTACATTAAATTAAATGATGTTAAGAAAATATTAGAAATTGGAACTGCTATTGGATATTCAGCTATACTAATGGCTACAACTAAAGAAGATGTTGAAGTAACAACAATCGAAAGAGATGACAAACGTTACAGAGAAGCAGTTAAGAATATCAATGAAATTGGATTAGACAATAGAATTGAAGTTGTTTTTAATGATGCTTTAGATGTTAACTTAGCTGGTTATAAATATGATTTAATATTTATAGATGCTGCTAAATCTCAATTAATTAAATATTTTGAAAAATTTAAAAACTATTTAAATCCAGGTGGAGTTATTATAACTGATAATATTAAGTTCCATGGTTTAGTTGCAGAAAAAGATAAAATTGAATCTAAGAATGTAAGACAATTAGTTGATAAGATAGAAGATTATAAGGAATACCTTCAAAATAATGATGAGTTCATTACTAAATTCTATGATGTAGGTGATGGACTTGCAGTAAGTTTTAGGAGAGACAATGAATCTATCAAAGGTATTGATTAATATTAATTCCTTAGGTGATTTAGAAGAATATAAGAAAATTGGAATCACCAATTTTCTTTTTGCACTTAAGGACTATTCAATCGGATACCAAGAATTCGATTTAGAAGATATTCCAAAAGATTCATATATATTAATTAATCGTGTATTAGATACAAAGGGTATAGATGGTATTAAAGCTATTAAAGATAAATTATTAGAATATAAAGGTATTATATTTGAAGATTTAGGTATATATAACATATTTAAAGATTCTGATATAGAATTAATTTGGGCTCAAGCTCACTTTGGTACTAACACTGAATCAATTAATTATTGGTTATCTAAATGTGAAAGTGCACTTTTATCTAATGAAATAACTAAAGAAGAAATAACAGATATAGTTAACAATGCTATTAAACCAGTTGTATTTAATGTATTAGGTAAGAATATGATTATGTATTCTAGAAGAACTTTATTAACTAATTTTAATAAATATAATAATTTAGATGAAGTAAATGATGTAGTATTAGATGAAACTCATACAAATAATAAATTCTATGCACATGAAACTTCAAATGGAACAGCAGTTTTTAATAATGAATATTTTAATTATATAGATTTTAGTAAATCATTAGATGATAGTAAGATTAAATATTATTTAATATATAACTTAGATTTATCTATTGATGAAATAAAAAATATTATAGATGGACAACCATTC
This sequence comes from uncultured Caryophanales bacterium, assembly GCA_946615975.1. Lineage (GTDB taxonomy): Bacteria > Bacillota_I > Bacilli_A > RF39 > UBA660 > UBA6985. Next base: position 52,234 of record CAMOID010000002.1, on the reverse strand, counting down.
GGTAATGATGGATTCTTAAATAAGAAGACAGTATATCGTATGAGTGAGTACACAGATAGATAGGTAGGTGGATGATATGGTAGAATTACTTGCACCTGCAGGGTCTTTAGAAAAATTAAAATATGCATTCTTATATGGAGCTGATGCTTGTTATTTAGGATATAAGAATTATTCATTAAGAGCTAATGCAAAGAACTTCTCAAGAGAAGAACTTAAAGAAGCTGTTGAATATGCACATTCATTAGGTAAAAAAATATATGTAACATGTAATATAGTATTCCATAATGACGATTTAGAAGGATTATTAGAATATTTAAAATATTTAGAATCAATACATGTAGATGCAATACTTGCATCTGATATAACAGTAATGCGTTTAATGAAAGAAAATAACATTAAAGTAGATCTACATGTATCTACTCAAGCAAGTACATTAAACTATGAAGTTGCTAAATTCTATAAAGAAGAATTTGGTGCAACTAGAGTAGTACTTGCAAGAGAAGCCTCTAAAGAAGATATAGAAAGAATCTATGAAGAAACAGGAATGGAAATTGAATGTTTCTGTCATGGAGCTATGTGTACATCTATAAGTGGTAGATGTGTACTTTCAAATTATTGTACTAATAGAGATTCTAACCGTGGTGGATGTGCTCAAATATGTAGATGGGTATTTGATTATTATAAAAATGATAATAAGATTACTGATACACCATTTAGCATGACACCAAAAGATTTAAATATGGTATCTCTAATACAAGATATGATTAAATCACATGTATTCTCATTTAAAATAGAAGGAAGAATGCGTTCAATTTATTATGTTTCAACTGTTATCTTAGTATATAGAAGATTAATGGATAGAATATTAGATGGAACACTTACTCCTGAATATGCTGAATATTCACTTAATATTTTAAATAGAGTTGCTAATCGTGAATCAACTCCTCAATTCTTTGATAAGTTACCAGGAGTAAATGAACAATATTATTTAGGTAGAGAAGAATTATCTAATCAAGATTTCTTAGGATTAGTTTTAGACTATGAAGATGGTGTAGTAACACTAGAACAAAGAAACAATTTTAAACTTGGAGATACTGTTCAATTCTTTGGACCTAATATGGAAACTACAACATGGGTTGTAGATAATATTATTGATGAAGAAGGAAATAATATAGATGTTGCAAGACATCCACAAATGATAATTAAGATGCATATACCATTTAAAGTACAAAAAAATGATATGATGCGCATAAAAATGTTTGACTTTTCTAAATAATTAGAGTAATATTTTAAAAGTAGTTTTATTAATAAATATGTTTAAAAAAAGGAATGATTAAAATGGCTGAAAAGAAAACATTTGATTTAACTCAAGAAGGATTAGAACAAGTTAAAGCTGAATTAGATAAATTAAGATTAGAAGATAGACCAAGAATTATTCAAGCTATCAAAGATGCAAGAGCTCAAGGAGACTTATCTGAAAATGCTGAATATGATGCAGCAAGAGATGAACAAGCTAAGACTGAAGCAAGAATTAAAGAACTTGAATACATTGTTGAAAATGCTAATGTAGTAAAAGCTTCTAAATCAAAAGTAGGTATTGGATCTACAGTTACAGTATTATATGTAGACGATGATGAAGAAGATGAATATAAGATGGTAGGAGAAACTGAAGTTGATATTGATAACAATAAGATTTCAGCTAACTCACCAATCGGTAAAGCAATCTTTGGACACAAAGCTGGAGAAGTAGTTTCAGTTGAAGCTCCAAATGGTTCATATGATTTAAAAATTGTTAGTATTAACTAACAATTTTTTTATTGCAAAAATATTCTTGAAATAAGAACCTATTTATCATATAATTAAATAACTAAGGGGCAAGATATGGAACATTACTTTACTAACAATTCTAATTTAAAAAGTGATTTTAGAACTATTACATATGAATATGCTGGAGATACTATTTCTTTTACAAGCGATCTTGGTGTATTCTCTAAAGATAAAATAGACTTTGGTTCTAGATTACTTGTTGAAAATTATTTAAAAAAAGGATTCCCAAATATAGATATATTGGATGTAGGATGTGGCTATGGATTTATTGGGTTAACTTTAGCTAAATTTAAAAATACTAATTCTACATTAATAGATATAAATAAAAGAGCAGTTCATTTAGCTGAAATGAACATTAAAAATAATAAGATAGTTAATGCACAAGCATTTGAATCATATATTTACGAAAACGTCACTGGAAAGTATGATGCTATTATTACTAATCCACCTATAAGAGCAGGTAGAGAAGTAGTTATGGGCATACTTAAAGGAGCAGCTGATCATTTAAATGATGATGGTACTCTTTGGTTCGTAATAAGAAAGAATCAAGGTGCAGAAACTATAATGAAATTACTTTCTGATACATACTCAATGGAAGTAGTAGAAAAAAGTAAAGGCTTTTATATTATTATTGCTAAAAAGTTATTGACTTCAATTTAGAGTTTTGATATACTTTTAAATTGGTGACGTATTTCTTTTTTGCATGGAAATATTTCAAAAAAATTACTATAGTATTGGGGTGAAACAATGTCATACAAAGTACAAAAATTTGGTGACCACAGAGAAAGAAGATCTTTCTCAAAAACTACTAATAATCTTGCCTTAACAGATTTATTAGAAGTTCAAACAAAATCATATAAATGGTTTATAGAGGAAGGAATAGACGAAATATTCAAAGACATTTTCCCAATTGAATCTTTCACAGGAAAAGTTACTTTAACTTTCGATTCTTATGAATTCGGTGAACCTAGATATTCTATTAAAGAATCTAAGGAACGTATGGTAACATACTCAGCTCCACTTAGAGTTCAAGCCAGAGTATTTATTAATGAAACTGGTGAAGTTAAAGAACAAGAAATATTCTTAGGTGACATGCCAATGATGACTGAATCAGGAACTTTCATCATCAATGGTGTTGAACGTGTTATTCAATCACAATTAGTTCGTAGCCCTTCAATTTATTTTAAAAAGGAATTAGATAAGAATGGTAGACCTGTTGTATCTGGAGAAATTATTCCTAATAAAGGTACTTGGTTAGAATACGAATTAGACGCTAAAGACGTTGTATGGGTAAGAATTGATAGAACTAGAAAAGTTACTGCTACAACATTATTAAGAGCTTTAGGTCTATCTACTGATGAAGAAATCTTAGAAGTATACGGAAATGATAACCAATTCATTAAGAATACATTAGAAAAAGATTCTACTAAGAATTCTGACGAAGCCTTAATTGAAATCTATGAAAAATTAAGACCAGGAGAACCAGCTACATTAGATTCTGCTAAGAATCAAATGATTACTAGATTCTTTGATAAGTTCCGTTATGATTTAGCTAAAGTAGGACGTTATAAATTCAATAAGAAATTAAATATCCTAGATAGAGTATTAAATCAAAAAATCGCTGAAACTATTAAAGTAGATGGTAAAGTAATTATCAAAGACGGTGACGTAATTGACAAAGCTATGCTTGAAACTTTAAGACCAATTTTTGCTGATGGTTATAATGTTAAGGAAATAACTATCAATGAAGAATTAGATCAATATAATAAAATTCAAACAATTAAAATTTATGATCCAAAAGATGAAAAGAAGACTATTACTGTAATTGGTAATGATCAATCTATTGATTCTAAGAGATTAACTATTTCAGATGTATACGCTGCTACATCATATTACTTAAACTTATTAGCAGGTTTCGGTAATGTTGATGAAATCGACCATTTAGGTAACAGACGTGTAAGACAAGTAGGAGAATTAGTACAAACTCAATTCAGATTAGGTATTGCTAGAATGGAAAGAGTAATCCGTGAAAGAATGACTACTCAAGAATTAGATACTATTACTCCAAAGACATTAGTTAATATTCGTCCAGTTACAGCTGCAATGAAAGAATTCTTTGGTTCATCACAATTATCAAAATTCATGGATCAAATTAACCCAATTGCAGAATTAACTGAAAAGAGACGTTTATCTTCTCTTGGACCTGGTGGTTTATCAAGAGATAGAGCTGGTCTAGACGTACGTGACGTTAACGTATCACACTACGGTAGAATTTGTCCTATCGAATCACCAGAAGGTGCAAACATCGGTTTAATTACTTCTTTAGCATCATATGCTAAGATTAATGAATACGGATTTATTACTACTCCATATAGAAAAGTAGTTAATAAACATGTAACTGATGAAATCGTATATTTAACTGCTGATGAAGAAGCAGATTACTATATTGGACAAGCAACAACTCCAATGGATAAAGATAATAACTTTACTGTTGATGAAACTATTTGTCGTATTAATGGTGACGATGTAATCGTTCCAGTTGAAAAAATCAATTTCATTGATGTTTCACCAGCACAAATCGTTTCAATTACAACAAGTATTATCCCATTCCTTGACCATGATGATGCCACTCGTGCATTAATGGGTTCAAACATGCAACGTCAAGCTGTTCCATTATTAAGAACTGAAGCTCCATTTGTTGGAACTGGTGTTGAATATATTGCTGCAAGAGACTCAGGATCTACAGTAGTATGTAAAAACGATGGTGTAGTAGAATACGCTGACTCATTAAAGATTGTTGTTAAGACAAAGAAAGATCAAGATGTATATTATTTAGCAAACTTCGAAAAGAGTAATGCTGAATCTTGTATAAATCATTCTCCAATAGTTAAGGCTGGAGATAAAGTACATAAAGGCGAAGTTATCGCTGATGGTCCATCTACTAATGCTGGAGAATTAGCATTAGGTAAAAATATGACAATTGCATTCATGACATGCAATGGTTATAACTACGAAGATGCGATCGTATTAAATGAAAATCTAGTTAAAGATGATGTATTCACATCATTACACCTAGAACATTATGATATTGAATGCCGTGATACTAAGTTAGGACCAGAAGAAATCACTAGAGATATTCCTAATGTATCTGAAGCAGCTAGAAAGAACTTAGATGCTGAAGGTATCGTTAGAATTGGTACTGAAGTTAAAGATGGTGATATCTTAGTTGGTAAAGTAACTCCAAAAGGTGTTCAAGAATTAACAAGTGAAGAAAAATTATTACATGCAATATTTGGTGAAAAGACTCGTGAAGTAAGAGATACTTCATTACGTGTACAACACGGAGCAGGTGGTATTGTTCATGATGTTAGAGTTTATACTAAAGAAAACTCTGATGAATTACCAGCTGGTGTTTCAAAAGTAATAAGAGTTTATATTATCCAAAAACGTAAGATCCAAGTTGGTGACAAGATGTCAGGTCGTCATGGTAATAAAGGTGTTGTATCATTAATATTACCTCAAGAAGATATGCCATACATGGCTGATGGTACTCCTGTAGATATTTGTTTAAATCCACAAGGTGTTCCTTCTCGTATGAATATCGGACAAATCCTAGAATTGCACTTAGGAATGGCTGCTAAAAAACTTGGTGTATACTGTGCTACTCCAGTATTCGATGGTGCATCAATTGATGAAATCTACGAAATGATGGATGAAGCAGGTATGGATCATGATGGTAAACAATGGTTATACGATGGTAAAACTGGTGAACCATTCGAATCAAGAATTTCAGTTGGTGTTATGTACATGATCAAGTTACATCACATGGTTGATGATAAATTACATGCACGTTCAACTGGACCATACAGTTTAGTTACTCAACAACCATTAGGTGGTAAAGCACAATTTGGTGGTCAAAGATTCGGTGAAATGGAAGTTTGGGCATTATATGCTTATGGTGCTGCTCATGTTCTACAAGAAATGATGACTGTTAAATCAGATGACGTTGTTGGTAGAGTTAAAGTATATGAAGCTTTAGTTAAAGGTAAGACAATTTCTACTGCAGGAATTCCTGAATCATTCAGAGTATTAATTAAAGAATTCCAAGCATTAGGATTAAATGTTGAAATGTTAGATTATGATGATAAGATTCATGATTTAAGAGAACTTGAAGCTCAAGAAGAAGAAGAAAAGGAAGTAGTTACTGTTGATGAAATCGATCCAGTTACTGGTGAAGTTAAACCAAAAGAATCTATTATTCCTGATATAATTGATCCTCCAAGAGAGGATGATACTCCAATCGAAGATTTAGAAGATCCTGAAGACGACGATTTTGGAGACGATGATTTAGATGATGAAGAACCAGATTTCGATGATTTAGAAAACATTGAATCAGGATTTGAAGGAGGGGAAGAATAATGATAGACGTTAATAACATTAAAGGTATTAAAATCAGTATTGCTAGCCCTGAAAAGATCAGAGAATGGTCTTACGGTGAAGTTACAAAACCAGAAACTATCAATTACCGTACTTTAAAACCTGAAAGAGATGGTTTATTCTGCGAAAAGATTTTTGGACCATCTAAAGATTTCGAATGTTCTTGTGGTAAATACAAGAGATTAAGATATAAAAATGTAGTATGTGATAGATGTGGAGTAGAAGTTACAAGTTCAAAAGTTAGACGTGAACGTATGGGACACATTGAACTTGCTTCTCCATGTTCTCATATTTGGTTCTTTAAAGGTGTTCCTTCAAAGATGGGTCTTGTACTAGATATTTCTCCAAGAGAACTTGAAGAAGTACTATATTTCGTAAGTTATATAGTATTAGATCCTGGTACAGCTCCACTTGCAAAGAAACAAACTTTAAGTGATAAAGAATATAGAGCATACTATGAAAAATATGGTGATTCATTCAAAGTAGGAATGGGTGCTGAAGCTATCAAGAAATTACTTCAAGAAGTTGACATCGATAAAGAAGTTGAAGAAGTTAATGCTGAACTTGAAACTGCAACAGGACAAAAGAGAGTTAGACTTGTTAAACGTCTAGACTGCTTAGTTGCATTCCAAAAGAGTGGTAATAAACCTGAATGGATGATACTTGATTGTATTCCAGTTATTCCACCAGATTTAAGACCAATGATTCAATTAGACGGTGGTAGATTTGCTACTTCTGACTTAAATGATTTATATAGAAGAATCATCAATAGAAATAACAGATTAAAGAAATTATTAGAACTTGGAGCTCCTTCAATCATTGTTCAAAATGAAAAGAGAATGCTTCAAGAAGCTGTAGATACATTATTCGATAATGGTAGAAGAGGTAGAAGTATTACTAATGCTTCTCAAAGACCATTAAAATCATTAGCATCAATGCTAAAAGGTAAACAAGGTCGTTTCAGACAAAACTTATTAGGTAAACGTGTTGACTATTCTGGTCGTTCAGTTATCGCTGTTGGTCCATCATTAAAGATGTATCAATGTGGTATTCCAAAAGAAATGGCTGTTGAATTATTCAAACCACATGTTATCAATGGTTTAGTTGAAAGAGGTTTAGCTCATAATATTAAAGGTGCTAAGAAATTAATCGATAATAGAGACGATGTAATTTGGGATGTTGTAGAAGATGCAATCAAAGAACATCCAGTTATGTTAAACCGTGCCCCAACATTACATAGATTAGGTATTCAAGCATTTGAACCTAAACTAGTTCCTGGTAAGGCAATGAGATTACATCCATTAGTTTGTACTGGTTTCAACGCTGACTTCGATGGTGACCAAATGGCTATCCATGTACCACTTTCAGAAGAAGCAAAAGCTGAAGCTAGAATCTTAATGTTATCTTCAAACAATATCTTATCTCCAAAAGATGGTAATCCAATCGTTACTCCTGGACAAGATATGGTATTAGGTAACTACTATATAACAATGGAAATTACTCGTAAGGCATTACCTTTCTATGTAGTTAAAGGTGATAAATTACCAAAAGATACTATTGATTATATTAGACATTTAGATACAGATGAAACAATTGAATATGTAATCGATGACTTAGAAGTTGATACATCAGCAGTTGATTTAAAAACTCCTGGTGAATATACATATAAGATTGTATTCAAAGATACTAAAGAAACTTACATCGAAGGTACTGTAGAAGTATTAGAAGATGAAAAAGCTAAGAAAGCTAGATTAGAAGAAGTAGCTAGAAAAGATTATAAGAATGATGGTACTATGAAACCAGCTGGTACTTCTGAAGGTAAAGTATTTAAGAACTTAAATGAAGCATTAATGGCTTATGAAAGAAAAGAATTAGACTTACAAACAAGAATTGCTGTTCCTGTAAGATCTATTAAATACAAATTATTCCCAGAAGATGTATTAGATTCTTATTTAGTTACTACAATTGGTAAGATTAAATTCAATGAAATTTTACCAGATACATTCCAATACTTAGAAGATAGTTCTAAAGATAATATTGAAGGTATGACACCTAAACAATATTTCTTACCAATGGGAGTTAATATTCCACTTGAAATTGCTAAGATGCCAATCGTTAAAGCATTTGGTAAGAAAGACTTAAAGAACATCATCGGAGAAGTATATAAGAGAAATAAAACAACTGAAACAAGTATCATGCTTGATAAGTTAAAAGATGCTGGATTCAAATATTCAACTATCGCAGGTATTACATTCTCAATGAGTGATATCGTAACATCTAAACATAAAGCTGAATATATTGCTGAAGGTCAAGAAAAAGTTGAAAAGATTAATAAACAATTTAAACGTGGTTTAATTACTGACGAAGAAAGACATGCATCAGTAGTAGATGTATGGAATGGCGTACAAGACTTAGTTCACAACGAACTTGCTGCTTATGCTGATGAACAAATTGAAAACCCAATCTTCATCATGATGAACTCAGGTGCTCGTGGTAACAAAGGTAACTTCGGTCAAATGGCTGGTATGTCAGGTATCATGGCTAAACCAGATGGTACTGAAGTAGAAGTTCCAATCATTTCTTCATTAGTTGAAGGTCGTCAAGTTAACGAATTCTTCTTAAATACACACGGTGCTCGTAAAGGTTCTGCCGATACAGCGTTACGTACTGCAGACTCTGGTTACTTAACTAGACGTTTAGTAGATGTTTCTCAAGATATTATTATCAGAGAACATGATTGTGGTTCAATCTCAGGATTAACAGTAGAAGAATTAATTGATGAAAAAGATGGTTCAGTAATTGAATCATTAACTGAAAGAATTGTTGGTAGATTTGCATCTAAAGATGTAATCAACCCAGAAACAAAACAAGTTATCGTAGCAAAAGATGAACTTATTACAGAATCTGCTGCTCGTAAGATTAAGAAAGCCGGAATCAAGAAAGTTGAAATTAGATCAGTATTTACATGTCATGCTAAATCTGGTGTATGTCAAAAATGTTATGGTATTAACCTAGCAACTGGTAACTTAGTTGAAACTGGTGAAGCTGTTGGTATTATGGCTGCTCAATCAATTGGTGAACCTGGTACACAATTAACAATGCGTACATTCCACTCAGGTGGTGCTGCGCATGGTGGTGACGCTGATATCACTCAAGGTCTTCCAAGAGTTGTTGAACTTTTCGAAGCTCGTAATCCAAAAGCAAAAGCTACTATTGCTGAATTAACAGGAACAGTAGACAAGATTGAAAACGTAAATGGTAAGTGGAAAGTTACTATTAAGAATAATGCTGATTCTCATGAACATACAACTGCATATGACGCTAAGTTAGTTGTAGAAGTTGGTCAAGAAGTTAAAGCAGGTGACAAGTTAACTCAAGGTGCTATTTCACCAAAAGAATTACTTGCAGTAACAGATCCAATTACAACATTAATGTATATCTTAACTGAAGTACAAAAAGTATATAAATCTCAAGGTGTTGATATCTCAGATAAACACGTTGAAATTATTGCTTCACGTATGATTAATAAGATGAAGATCGTTGATAGTGGAGATACAGACTTAGTTGCTGGATTAACAGTATCAATGAATGAATTCGCTGATAGAAACAAACCTGTTATTCTTGAAGGCGGAGTACCTGCAACTGGTGTTCCAGTAATGTTAGGTATTACTAAGAGTGCTCTTGAAACTGATTCATTCTTATCAGCTGCATCATTCCAAGAAACTACAAGAGTTTTAACAGATGCATCTATAAGAGGAAAGATCGATTACTTAAACGGTCTAAAGGAAAATGTTATCTTAGGAAAACTAATTCCTGCAGGAACTGGTTACAAAGATTACTCAAATATCGATATCGAATTAGAAAAGGAATACTTATCTGATGATGCTTCAGAAGTTCTTGAAAATGAATTCATGGACGATGAAGATGACAATATCGAAGTACAAAGTGTAGAAGAAGCATAGTAATATGCTTCTTTTTTTGTCTGTTAATTTACATTAAATCAGAACCACTTATATTGTTTAAATATTATTTACTTGAGATAATATATATAGAATTGAGGAGAGTTTATATGAAAAGAGCAATGATTGTTCTATCAATCATGGTACTTTTATTACCAATTAATATATATGCATATAACAATTCTAAAGCATATGATTGGTTTAAAAATACAGATATGATAGTTACTGATTCGAATAGACAAAAATATATTGATGAATATGGATTAACAGGTATCACAAATGGTACATTCTTATTAAACTATAATATGAGAAATAAAAGTATTCTTTTAAATAATCCAAATTTAATAAAGGATTTATCTATTAGTTCATCATTTTCAGCTTTAATATTATTAAATGGATATACAGAAACAAATGATCCAGCTTTATTAGAAAGAGCAATATTAATAGGTGATAATATTTTAAATAATAAAGTATTAAAAAGACCATTTGTATATGGAGGACGTGAATTAACTGTAATTGCTCCTCAAACACAAATGATAAATGGAACATGGCAAATGAATTCTAATTTTTTAGAAGCATATCCAAATGACTTATTAGTAAATGCTGCATTCTTAATTGAATTATCTCATATCACAAATGATAATAAATATGCTACTGTTGGATTAGAAGTTATTGATTCGATGATATACTTACAAGAATCATTAGTTGATTTCTTCAAAGGTGGATTACCATATTTTTTATATACAGATGGTGATGTATTTAGACCTAAATGGAATATTTCATTAGATATAGCATATCAAGTATTTATAGCTGCTAATGTTGCATATAGTTATACTTCAAATGATAAATATAAAACATTTGAAAACAATTATTTTAATATGGTATACAATATGTTAGATAGAGGTATATATAATACATTTACTAAAAATGGAAAAGAATATATATTACCATTTGAACATATAGTACAAGATGAAAATACATCAAATTATTATGGTGTTAACCACAACAATTATTTAGAAACTGAATTTAGTCCTGAAACAGATATAACAATGGATCAATTCTTCTATTTCACATTAGGAATAGCTAATCATGATCCAGATAATACTTGGGCAAAGAAATTCTATGATACAGCTAAAGTATTAATGAATGATAATTATTTCTATTGGGGAGAATATACTATTGATGGTAAAAAAGGAACAGCTGATGGTACTGAATTAGAAATTGTTAATACTGCATTTATGATTGAATTAATGAAAACAATGGGTGAAACAAGAGATAAGTATAGACCACTTCAATGTGCACTAATACATGCTGTAGAAGAATCCGATGATAAATCTATAAATGGAGCATGGACATGGTCTGTAGGTATTGATGACTTAATTGAAGGTTTAGCTACTTCTTGGATTATATTAGAAGTATATGATAAAAATGGATCTGAAAATTGTTGTCCATTACCAAATGATACAGTAGTAGAAGAACCTAAAGATGTTGTAGAAGAGAAGAAAGATGTACCTTCTAAAGTAGAAGAGAATCCACAAACAGGAGTATTTAGTTTAATTCCTATTTTCTTAGTAATTACAACTATAAGTACAATATTATACTTATATATAAATAAGAAAAAGATATTTAAAAAGATGTAGTAATACATCTTTTTTTATAACTATTTTTCATAAAATTAGCAAAACCTATTGACAAGTGCTAATTATAATACTATTATTATATTAGCACTGAAAAAAGAAGAGTGCTAGGATGTGATCATATGGGTGAAAGAAAAGAAGAATTATTAAGATGTATAGTAGAAGAATACATCAAAACATTTAATCCTGTTCCATCTAAAGACTTAGTAGAAAAATTCAATTGTTCATCAGCAACAATCAGAAATGATATGGCTGATCTTGAAAAACTAGGACTTCTAGAAAAAGAACATACTTCAAGTGGTAGAATACCATCTGAAAAAGGATATAAGTATTATGTTGATAATCTAATGAAACCAAAAGAATTAACTGGTGAAGATGTATTAAAATTACAAACAATTTTAAATAATAATCAATTAGTTATATCTGATGCAGTTCAACAATGTATGGAAATTATAAGTGATATTACACATTATACAAGTGTAGTAATTGGTCCAAACAAAAATGATTCAACACTTAAACAAATAAGTATTATTCCATTAGATGATGCAGAAGATAGTAAAAGAGTATTAGCTATATTAGTAACTAATCAAGGATTAGTAGAAAATAAACAATTTAATATAGCAAATGATATTGATTTACAAGAGTTATTAAAAACTTGTGAAATAATCAATAAAGCATTAGTTGATACTCCAATTGATAAGATTCAAGAAAGACTTGAATTAGATATCAAACCAAAGATTAGAACAGTTGTTAATAAATATGAAGAAGTTGTATCTTTCTTCAATAATGCATTTAGAGATTTTGCAATTGATAAAACTGATGTAGTATTTGGTGGTAAAACTAATTTACTAGATTATAAAGAATATGAAGAACCAGATAAATTAAAAGAAATGATTGCTAAATTAGAAGATCAAGAATTAGTTAAACATATTGATACAAATGATTCTGATGTAAAAGTTTACATTGGAGATGAAACTGAATTTGACCCAGATGTAACAATAATTAAAACACATTATAAAGTAGACAATGATGAAGGAACACTTGCAATAATAGGTCCAAAGAGAATGGAATATGACAAAGTTGTTACCTTACTAAGCTTCTTAAAAGATTACATTGAAAAATAGGTGATAATATGGACGAAAAAGATTTAAAAAAAGAAATAAAAGAAGAAAAGAAAGAAATTAAAAAAGATAAGAAAATATTAGAAGAATTTAAAGAACAAATAGAAAGCTTAAATAATAGTCTACAAGAAGAAAAAGAAAAAAGTATGCGTATACAAGCTGAAATGATGAATTTCAAGCAAAGAAAAGAATTAGAAGTAGCTAATATGTATAAATATGCTAATGAAGATATCTTAAAACAATTATTATTAATATCAGATAACTTCGAAAGAGCATTAGCTATGGAAAATGAAGAAAACAAAGAATTCTTAAAAGGATTCAGAATGATATATCAATCAATAAGAGATATATTAGATCAAAATGAAGTCACTGAAATAAGTGAAATAAACGTGGAATTTGATCCAGCAATACATCAAGCTGTTTTAACTGAAAAGAAAGATGGAGTTAAAGAAGGCTTAGTAATAGATGTATTACAAAAAGGATATAAGTATAAAGACAGAATACTAAGACCAGCCATGGTTAAGGTATCTGAATAATTAAGAAAGAGGGAATGTAAAAATGGCAAAGATTATAGGTATTGACTTAGGTACAACTAACAGTTGTGTATCAGTTCTTGAAGGTGGTACTCCAACTGTAATAACAAATGCTGAAGGAGAAAGAACAACTCCATCAGTAGTAGCATTTAAAAATGGAGATGAAATTGTTGGTATTCAAGCTAAAAGACAAGCTGTAACAAACGCTGACAATACTATTTCATCAATCAAAAGATTAATGGGTTCTGGAGAAAAAGTTAAAGCTAATGGTAAATCATATACTCCAGAAGAAATTTCAGCTAAGATTTTAATGAAATTAAAAGCTGATGCTGAAGCATATTTAGGAGAAAAAGTAACTAAAGCAGTTATTACTGTTCCAGCTTACTTTAACGATGCTCAAAGACAAGCTACTAAGAATGCAGGTAAGATTGCAGGATTAGAAGTTGAAAGAATTGTAAATGAACCAACAGCAGCTGCACTTGCTTATGGTTTAGATAAACAAGATAAAACACAAACTATCTTAGTATATGACTTAGGTGGTGGTACATTCGATGTATCTATCCTTGAATTAGGTGACGGTGTATTTGAAGTTAAATCTACAAGTGGTAACAACCATTTAGGTGGAGATGACTTTGATAAGAGAGTTGCTGACTATTTAGTTGACGAAATCAAAAAACAAACAAAAGCTGATATTAAAAATGATAATATGGCAATGCAAAGAGTTAAAGATGAAGCTGAAAAAGCTAAGAAAGCATTATCTTCATCTACAACTACAACAATAAGTTTACCATTCATCGCTCAAGTTGATGGACAACCAGTAAACTTTGAAATTGATTTAACTAAAGCTAAATTTGAAGATTTAAATAAAGACTTATTTGATTCAACATTAGAGTCAGTAAGAAATGCATTAAAAGATGCAAATCTTAAAGCTTCTGATATTGATCAAGTAGTATTAGTTGGTGGTTCTTCAAGAATCCCATATATTCAAGAAATTGTTAAGAAAGAATTAGGAAAAGAACCAAATAAATCAGTTAACCCTGATGAAGTAGTTGCTATGGGTGCTGCTATTCAAGGTGGTGTATTAACTGGTGAAGTTGAAGACTTAGTATTACTAGATGTTACTCCATTATCATTAGGACTTGAAACATTAGGTAATGTTATGACAGTTCTTATCCCAAGAAATACAACAATTCCTACAAGTAAATCACAAGTATTCTCAACTGCAGTTGATAATCAACCAGCTGTTGATGTACATGTATTACAAGGTGAAAGACCAATGGCTTCAGATAACAAGACATTAGGAAACTTCCAATTAACTGATATTCCTCCAGCAAGAAGAGGTGTACCACAAATTGAAGTTACATTCGATATCGATGCAAATGGTATTGTTAATGTTAAAGCTAAAGATTTAGGAACTGGTAAAGAACAAAAGATTACTATTACAAGTAATACTAACTTATCTGATGAAGAAATCGATAAGATGATGAAAGAAGCAGAAGCTAATAAAGAAGCTGATGAAAAACGTAAAGCTATGGCTGATGCTAAAAATGACGCTGATCAAGCAATCTTCGCTGCTGAAGGTGCAATCAGAGATTTAGGTGAAAAATTAACTGACGACGAAAAGAAAGATGTAGAAGATAAGATTGCTGCATTAAAAGAAGTAGTTGGAAAAGATTCATCATCAGTTGATGAAATCAAAGATAAGACTAAAGAATTACAAGATAAAGCTATGGAATTAGCTGGACGTGTATATCAAGAAGCTCAAGCTGCTAACCAAGGTGCGCAAGCTGAATCATCTGATTCAAATGGTGGTGCTGAAGAAGCAGAATTCGTTGATAAAAACTAATATATAAATACATGAAAAAAGTTCTAGGAGACTAGAACTTTTACGTGTATATAAGAAAGAGGAATATACATGAAGAAATATAATTCAAGAAGTGAAGTACCAGAAGAATACAAATGGAATTTAAAAGATATCTTTAAAGATACATCTGAATATGATAAAGCTTTTATAGAATTAAAAAATAATATAGAAAAATTATCTACATATGTTGGATGTACTAAAGATTCAAATAAATTATATGAATTCCTACAACTAGATAATAATACATTAGCTTTATTATATAGAATTAATGTATATGCATTTTTAATTAATGATCAAGAATTAGGTATATCTGAAAATATGGATAGAATGTCTAAAGCAGAAGAACAAGAAGCAAAATATTCAAATGCTGTATCATTCTTTTCTCCTGAATTACTAGAATTATCTAAAGAAGAATATGAAGCATTATTTGAAAATGATAAATTAAATGAATTTAAATATATATTAGATAATATATATAGATCTAAAGAACATATCTTACCATCAGATAAAGAAATAATTATAAATGAACTTAATATTAGTCAACCAAACTATGGTAATGCATCAGCAACATTACTAAATAAATTAAATGACTATGGTACTATTACAATCGATGGTGAAGAAGAAAAGATTACCCAAACTAATTTAAGAAGATTATTAAAAAATGAAAATAAAGATATTAGACAAGAAGTAAGAACTAAATACAATAAAGTATTAGATCAATATGGAGATATGTCTGCAATTCTATTAAATAGTTATGTTAAAAATAATATCACTACATGCAAATTACATAATTTTAAAGATGCATGGGATGAAAAATTATTTAATACTAAAATGCCAAATGAAGCATATGAAGCATTAAGAACTACAGTAGAAGAAAATGTAGATAAATTACAAAAGTATTTTAGAGTATTTAAAGATACACTTAAATTAGATAGTTTAGACATGTGTGATTTAAATTTAGAGATGGTTAAACTTGATAATGAATATTCAATCGAAGAAGCTCAAAAACTTTGTCTAGAAGCAATTAAACCACTTGGAGAAGATTATTATAATCATTTTATAAAGGTATTTAATAATCATTATATTGATTATGCTCAATATCCAGGAAAATGTTCAGGAGGTTATTCAGCAGCTGGAGTTGATTTTGATTCTAGAATACTATTAAGTTATAACTATGATTTAGATTCAGTATCAACAATAGCACATGAAGGTGGACATAATGTACATCATCAATATGTAAATGAAAATAATCCAATTCAATATAGAGATATTGGTTCACTTGTAAGTGAAGTAGCTTCTCTTACAAATGAATGTTTATTATCTTCATATTTAGCTGAAAATGGTAAAGATAAAAAAGAAAAATTAAAAGGTATAGAAAATATACTAGATGTAATTGTTTCTAATTTATTTGGAGCTGTTAGAGAAGCAAAGATGGAACAAGATTTCTATAACTATGTTAATGAAGGTAATAATATTACTAAAGATTATATGAATAAATTAACATCTGATAGTATTGATAAATACTATGGAGATACTGTTAATAAAGATGAATTTACTGGATTATCATGGATAAGAAGAAGTCATTACTACATGGACTATTATCTATATTCATATTCTATTTGTATTTCAATTGCATCTTATGTTGCAAGTGAAATATTAAATGGTAATAAAGAAATGTTAGATAATTATATTAAATTCTTATCTACAGGAACATCTATTGATAATATAGAAATATTTAATACATTAGGTATAGATGTTACAGATAAAAAAGTATATGAAAAAGCAATTGAATATTTTGATTCAATGCTAGATAAGTTTGTAAAACTAAGAGACGAGGCGTAAAAAAATGGCAACAAAAAGAGATTACTATGAAGTTCTAGGTGTTGATAAAAACGCCTCAGAAGCTGAAATAAAAAGTGCATTTAGAAAGTTAGCAAAGAAATATCATCCAGATGTTTCTAAAGAACCAGATGCTCAAGAAAAGTTTAAAGAAATTGGAGAAGCATATTCGGTATTATCTGATAAAGATAAAAGAGCTAAATATGACCAATTTGGACACGCTGCCTTTGATCAAAATGGTGGATTCGGAGGAGCTTCAGGAGCTGGTGGAGCTGGCTTTGGCGGATTCGGTGGCTTTGATGATATTAACTTTGAAGATATCTTTGATATCTTTGGTAATGCATTTGGTGGAGGATCTAGAAGATCTTCTGGAGGTTCTAGAGCACAAAGAGGTGCTGATAAACAAGTTAATATGACTTTAACATTTGAAGAAGCAGTATATGGCTGTGAAAAAGAATTTAAAGTTAATATTCAAGATACATGTGAAGCTTGTAAAGGAAAAGGTGGCTTCAATGAAAAAACATGTTCTACTTGTGGTGGACGTGGTAGAGTAGTTCAAGCTCAAAGAACTATGTTTGGTGTATTCCAAACAGAAACAGTTTGTCCAAATTGTAATGGACATGGACATACATTTGAAAAGAAATGTACTGCCTGTGGTGGAGATGGAATAGTATCTACACCTAAAGCTATTAAATTAAGAGTTCCTCGTGGAGTAGAAGATGGTGATACAATGCGTATGCCAGGTAAAGCTTCTGCAGGACGTAATGGAGGACCTCGTGGAGATATTTATATTAATTTCCAAGTTAAAGATCATGAAATCTATCAAAGAGATGGAAGAGATATTTATGTTAAGATTCCTCTTACAATTACAGAAGCTATTCTAGGTTGTAAGAAAGAAGTTCCAACAATTCATGGAACAATCATTACTGAAATACCTGCTGGAACTCAAAACTCTGAAAAATTCAGATTTAAGGGTAAAGGTGTAGATGATGAAAAATCAGGTAAACTTGGAGATGAATATGGTATTATTCAAATTATAGTTCCTAAGAAGTTAGATAAAGAACAAAAAGAATTAATTAAGAAGTTATCTGAAACTAAATTAGGTACAGAAACAGAATTTAAAAAATATAATAAATATACAGAAGATTAAAATCTTCTGTTTTTTTATTAATAAAAATGATATATAATAATTATTTAATTGGAAGTGATGATATGGAACAAATAATAGAAGTCAACATTGGTGCATCACCAGTACCTAAGTCATGTAAGATTAATAGTCCAAAACTAAAAGAACCAATGTTTAAAAGGTTCGTTGAAGACTTAAACAAAGATAGAAAAAAAGACATGACATTCTTTTATAATAATCTTGATACATTAGAGATTAAATATATACCTCCATATAAAGGTATATGTTATGATGCAGCTGCTCAATATAGCATGGATAAAAATATTATAGAAGTTGTATGTGGAGATAGAGTAGATACATTTATAGATCATGAATTATTACATATGGCATCTAGTACTGTAGATGAAGAAGGTAATATTTATTCAGGTTTTATTCAAGCAAGAGGTGAACTTGGAATAGGATATGGACTAGATGAAGGTTATACATCATTACTAGATGATAGATACTTTTTAAATAGAACAGAAGAAAAGCCACAAAGAAATCAAGAAACTTACTGTGTTGTTAAATATATAGCTAAATTAGTTGAAGAATTTGTTGGACAAGATAAAATGGAAAACTTATATTTCAGTGCAAATTTACTAGAACTAATAGAATTTCTAGCTCCTTATACTTCAGTAGAACAATCAACACAATTTATACATGATATAGATGAAATATTAATTGGATTTGAGCAAAAAAGATTTAAAAGATTTTTCTTATGTTTAAGAAAATTTGCTGAATGTTCTAGATTCATGGCAGAAGCGTGGTATGCAAGAGTAACAGAAGGTTATATAGATGGTAAACTATCTGATGAAGAATATAAAGCATGCTTAGAAGATATTAAAAAAATGTTAAGTAATAGATTAAAACTTATTCATTTCCCAATTAAATCTAAATCTAATAGTAAATATTATAAAGTTATTAAATCAAGAGTTGATAAGAAGTTAATGGAACATTATAAACAATTAATGCTAGATGAATTAGTTAAAGAAGGTAAAATACCTAATACTGAAGAAGCAAAGCAAGAAGAATATAAAAAATTAGATAAAAGATTATATAAAATGTATGGCAAAAGAAAAGATACAATTGATACTAATTAATATAGTATAACAATTGTATCTTTTTTCCTTTTTGATTAATTAAACCTTCATCTTTAAGATTCTTTAATTCTCTCATCATCGCTGATCTATCAATTGATAAGTAATCTGCTAAGTTAGTTAAAGAAAAAGGTATAGTAATATTTTTACTTAAATTTTTTTTGTATAAACTATTAAAATAATTTAATAATTTATTTCTAATAGTTTTTTCAGTTAATATTTGTATTCTATCATTAGTAGCTTGTAATTTATTAGCTAATATTTTAACTACATTTTCATTAAATTGATAATGTAAATCTATATTTTTAGAATATCTTTGAAATATTTGATCATAGTTGAAAGAAATTATTTCAGCATCTGTTTCAGCTATAACATATAATTCTTCTTGAGTAGCAGAAGAAAAGTGACCAAATATATCATCTTCTTCAAGTGTTTCAATAATGGTACGTGTACCATTATAATTAAAACGGATAATATTAATTGTTCCAGATTTAACTATATTAAAATCTCTTGTTGTTCTTAAGTTAGACATTATTGTTACACCTTTACTAAAAGATGAAGATCTAGCTTTAAAGTCATTTAATAGTTTATCTTGATCTTGAAAAGATAATTCATTAAATATAGAAGTCTTAGCCATATAATTACCTCCATTAGATTTATTATATATAATTAGTGTTGCAAAAGCAACAAAAATAAAAGAAGTAAAAATGTTATAATTTTCTTTGGAAAGATGAGGATTTTTATGAAAACAAGAGGATTTGAAGTAGCAGCTGGATTTGAAGATAAAAACATTAACTTACCAGTTAGAAAAACTAAATATGCAGCAGGATATGACTTTGAATGTGCTGAAGATGTAGTTGTACCTTCTTTCAAAAAAGGAATGGCTCCTACATTAATTAAAACAGGTGTTAAAGCTTATATGATGGATGATGAAGTATTATATTTATATAATAGAAGTTCTAATCCTAAGAAAAAAGGATTAATACTTGCTAATTCAGTAGGTGTTATTGATAAAGATTACTATGGTAATCCAGACAATGATGGACATATAATGTTTGCTTTTTTCAATATTAAAGATGAAGACGTTGAAATCAAAAAAGGTGAAGCAATTGGTCAAGGAGTATTTGCTAAGTATTTAGTAACTGATGATGATGTTGCTTCTGGCGATAGAACTGGTGGATTTGGTTCTACTGACAAATAATATATAACCTGTAAAGATAGTAAACAAAACTATCTTTTTTGTTTGACTTATTAATATTCTTTATATATAATAACTTAATATTATTGAAAGGGGTTTTATCATGAACGTATTTGATAGAATGTTTTCTGGAAATAAATTTAAAAGTAAATATCCATTGTTAGATAAATATGTAATTGATTCTAGCGTTCGTGATAATTTACTTAAAAATCAAGATTTATTTAGAAAATATAAATCTAATGAAACAATGATTAAAGCATTTGTATTTGAATTAGATAAACATTTTGATAAAGAAACTATATACAATATTATAAGAGATTCAATATTTACAATGCCAGATATCACATTATCTTCATTTATTGAAGCATATTTAAATTCAGACGAAGTAACTAAATCTAATTCAGATGTAATTAGATATTATAAAAAGATAAGTCAATATGGAGTAGATTCTACTAAATATATTGAAAAGAATGGTATTATTACTAATAGATCATTTAAAGAAGTTCCTAATAAAGTATTAACTGAAAGATTTAATACTGCTAATGTAAATGATTATATGTTTAATGGTATAAGAATTAGTAGAGTATTTGATTCTTTATCATATAATGAAAAAATGTTATTATTAGATTTATTAGAAAATGGTATATATAATTCATTTAATACAATATATGATTTAAAATTAGAAAAGTATAATATTCATAATCATTTTGATTTAAAAACATTATTAGGATTATTAATAACAAATGAAATAGATACAGAAATATTAAATAAAGATGTAATATCTAAAGTAGGTGAGGATAATTTATTATTCTTATCATATATGATATTTGGTATGAACTTTGGACAATCAGTTACTAGAATAATTAAGTATTATATTTCTAAAGGAAAATATGAACTTATTTCTACAATGATTGTTAAAGGATTAATACCAGCATTAGAAGGATTATCTATTCAAGATATTAAGAATGTTGATGATCAAGATCTACTAAGATTATTAGATAAAAAAATGAATACAGAAGGAATATTCTTATCTTTAAACAAAAATGCAGCATAAAGTAAGAATATTCCTTGCATTTTTATAAAAATTGATATATAATTATCTAGTCAATTGAGATATGTCTGCGTAGCTCAGCTGGATAGAGCATCCGCCTTCTAAGCGGCAGGTCTGGAGTTCGAATCTCCACGCGGACACCATTTAGAATATAACCAGTGAATTTCACTGGTTTTATTTTGTTTAAATAAATTGTGCACAATTTATCTTGACTTTTAAAAATAGATTGTGTACAATGTATTTAGAGAGAAGGAAAATATAATGAAATTATACGATTGCGTTGTTAAAACAAGAGACGATAAAGATTATAAATTAAGTAATTTAAAAGGAAAGGTATTATTAATAGTAAATACCGCTACAGGATGTGGATTTACACCACAATATGAAGCAATAGAGAAATTATATAAAGAATATCATGATCAAGGTTTAGAAGTATTAGATTTCCCTTGTAATCAATTTGGACATCAAGCTCCAGGATCAGATGATCAAATCCATGAATTCTGTACAGCTAAATATAATACTACATTTGATCAATTTAAAAAGATTGATGTAAATGGAGAAAATCAATCAGATGTATTTAAAGTATTAAAAGAATTTAATATGGAAGATGAAATCCATGGTTTAAAGAATAAATTAGCTATGAAAGCTGTTAAGAAACTAAGTGCATCTACTAAAGATAAATATGATGTTCAATGGAACTTTACTAAATATTTAATTGATAAAGAAGGAAATCTTGTTAGAAGATTATCTCCAATTGAAGATCCTATGAAGTTAGAAGACACTATTAAAGAATTATTAAAATAGAGGTGAAATATATGTACGATATTATTATTGTAGGTGCTGGTCCAGCAGGATTAACTGCAGCATTATATGCATCACGTGCAAATAAAAGTGTATTAGTTTTTGAAGGAAAGGCATATGGAGGTCAAATACTAAATGCCTCAGTTGTTGAAAATTATCCAGGTGTAGGAAATACAAGTGGATTTGAAATTGCAACAACTATGTATAACCAAGTAAAAGAAAGAGGAGTAGAAATTAAATACGAAACAGTATTAAATGTTACTCCAGAATTAGAAGTAAAAACTTCTAATGGAACTTATAAAGCAAAAGCAATAATTCTAGCTACAGGAGCTCAAAATAGAAAATTAAATTTACCAAATGAAGTTGAATTAATTGGTAAAGGTGTTTCTTATTGTGCTACATGTGATGGTAATTTCTATAAAGGAAAAGATGTTGCTGTTATAGGTGGTGGTAATACTGCTTTAGAAGATGCTTTATATTTATCTAATATTTGTAATAAAGTATATTTAGTTCATAGAAGAGATACTTTTAGAGGTGAAGATAAATATATTAAAGAAATAGAAGAAAAAGATAATATTGAAGTTATATATAATTCAAAAGTTCAATCAATAAATGGTAATGATTATTTAGAATCAATTACTATAGTTGATAATGAATCTAATACAAGAGATATTTCAATATCTGGATTATTTATAGCTGTAGGTCAAGAACCTAAAAATGAAATGTTTGCAAATGTTGTAGAATTAGATGAAAAAGGATATATCAAAACAATAGATGATGTTCATACTAATACTGAACATATTTATGTTGCTGGTGATTGTAGAAATAAAGATTTAAAACAATTAACAACAGCAGTATCTGATGGATCAATTGCTGCAACTGTTGCAATTAAGGAGATGAATAAATAATGGTTAAAGATATTACAGATCAAACTTTTAAAGAATTAAGTTCAAATGGAAAAGTTGTAGTAGACTGTTTTGCTGAATGGTGTGGACCATGCAAAATGCTTTCACCAATAATTGATGAATTAGCAGAAGAATTAACTGATGTTAATTTCTATAAATTAAATGTAGATGAAAGTGTTGAAGTAGTAAGAAAATATAATATTATGTCTATTCCAACTATATTAATTTTTAATGATGGTGAATTAGTTAATCAATCTGTAGGATTTAAAACTAAAGAAGAATTAAAAGATTTATTAAAGTAGGTATAATATGGATGAACTTAAATTAGAAAATCAATTATGTTTCCCATTATATGCTTGTTCTAAAGAAATAATTAGAAAATATAAACCAATACTAGATAAATTAGATTTAACATATACTCAATATATTACTATGTTAGTTTTATGGGAACATAATAATATAAATGTTAAAACTTTAGGAGAAGTATTATTCTTAGATTCAGGAACATTAACACCATTATTAAAGAAACTTGAACAAAAAGAATATATTAAAATAACTCATAATAAAGATGATAAAAGAAATCTTGTAATTTCTATCACAGAAGAAGGAAAGAAATTAAAAGAAAGAGCAACAGTAGTTCCAGTTGAAATTGGAAAATGTATAAATTTAACAAAAGAAGAATCAATTACTTTATATAAATTGTTATATAAGATGTTAAGAAAGTAGGTAATATAATGTTTAAATTTGATAATAGAGTTGTAGTTATAACAGGTGCATCATCTGGTTTAGGAAAACAAATGGCAGAAGGATTTGCTAAACAAGGAGCATCACTTGCTATACTTGCAAGAAGACTAGAAAGATTAGAAGAAATAAAAAAAGATTTAGAAGAAAAATATAAAATTGAAGTGCTTCCTGTTACATGTGATGTAACATCTACTGATTCAATTAATGAAGCTGCTAAAACAGTTGAAGATCATTTTGGTAAAGTTGATGTATTAATTAACTGTGCTGGTTCTTCAAAAGATACAGGTGCATTAGAAATGACTGATGATGAATGGGATTTCACAATTAGTACAGATTTAACATCAGTATTTAAAGTTACACGTGCATTTGGAAATATTATGAAAAAGAATAATTATGGAAGAATTATTAATATAGCTTCTATGTATGGTTTAGTTGGTAATACAGAAATACCAACAATTGCATATCATTCCTCTAAAGGTGGAGTAGTAAATTATACAAGAGCAGCAGCTGCTGAACTTGCAAAATATGGTATAACAGTTAATGCTATTTGTCCTGGTTATTTCTATACTGAATTAACTACACAAGTATTAGATACTGATACATTCCAAGAATTTGCTAAAACACATGTACCAATGCAAAGATATGGTCAAGCAGGTGAATTAAATCCTGCAGCCATATTCTTAGCTTCAGAAGAAGCAAGTTATGTTACAGGTGTTATATTACCAGTTGATGGTGGATATACAGCTGTTTAAAAGAATAACACATTAGTGTTATTTTTTTTAATTTGCCGTTATTTAATATGTGTGATAAAATATTCACTCAAAAAGAGGGGATTCATATGTCTAATTATATTGAAAAAGCATTAAATACAGATTTACCTAGAAGACGTAAAATTAATATTGATCCTAAAATAGGATTTGGTCTAGAAATAGAAAATAATGGTTTTAAATCATTAAAAGCAGTACAAGATGCTGAAAGAGTAATTTGTAATGTAGATAAACTATTATCAGTTAAAGATGATAGATCTTTATCAATTATATTACCAGGTAAAACTGTTGAATCAGGTATAGAAGTTGTAACACCTGTAATGCATAATAAAAAAGATGATTTAGAAATGTTAAAAAAATTATCTAATACATTAAAACATATAAATCCTAGATATAACTTAAGTTCTTTCCAAGTAAATCTAGATGATGATTTTACTGATGAAGAAAGATTATATTTATTAA
Source organism: uncultured Caryophanales bacterium (assembly GCA_946615975.1). Classification (GTDB taxonomy): domain Bacteria; phylum Bacillota_I; class Bacilli_A; order RF39; family UBA660; genus UBA6985. The sequence continues at coordinate 26,827 of CAMOID010000002.1, read as the reverse complement.
AGATATATACATACTTTGAACAAATAATTGCAAGATTTTGTCGCGGTAATGATCCTGTTTTAAGAAAAGGAGTAACTACTTATTCAGATGCTATATATTATAAAATGATTAATAGTGTTCCTTTATTTGATCATCCAAAAGAAATAATAGATACTTTTACTGAAAACAAAATGTTATCAGTAAACTTTAAAAAAGTACCAAGAAGATTAATTGAATTTAGACTACCTAATGGTACTAATGAATATACTCTATGGTTTAACTATGTAAACATGTTTACTAATTTAGTAAAAGCAGCACAAGAAAGAAGAATAGATGAAAAGTATTTAGATGTATTATTAAAGAAAGAAAAAGAAAACTTTAATTATAATTATAAAAATCAATTTAAATGTTTTAAAATAAAAGAACAATTATTAGAAGAATTTTTATTCTATATATTTAATAATGAAGAAGATAAATTATATTTTACTCAACAATATATAGGAGAAGATCCTAAGACATTAAAAAAAGCACAATAAGTGCTTTTTATTTATGTGGTGAACTTTTTTTTCTTATTCTAACATAAAAAAAATAAATTTCAAGACTTGTTTTAATATTATTTTTGAATATAATAATTACTATCAATTCACTTATAGCGAATTGATGCTAGTATCACGCTAGCCAACCCCTTTTTATTCTTTTTAGGAAAACAACTTCTATTTCAACTAGACAATACAACTTCAGAAGAAGTTGTTTTTCTATTGTTTAAAAACTCAAAATATTATAAAATATTTAGAGAAAGAAAAAATGATAATGGTGATAATATGGCACGTTATAAAGCAAAACATAGAAAAAAATTAAGATTCAAAAAAATGAATTTAGTATTATTATTTAGTATAGTTTATTCAATAATAGTTTTATATCAAGTTATATCAATTGATATTTTACCAACTAAATTCTTAATTGCTGCTATAGGTGGTTATACACTTATTAATTTATTATTCTTATTATTAATAAATGTTAAAAAGAAATTATTAAGAGCATTCTTCTTTATATTCTTAGTTTTATTCTGTGATATAAATATAATTGGTAATTACTATATAAATAAAACATTTAGTTTCTTAAAGACAAGTTTTGGTAGTAGTGAAAAAGTAGAAGGACCAACTGAAGCATATAATATTTTAATATCAGGACATGACTTTGATAACTTCAGAGACTTTAATATGATTTTAACTGTTAATGTTACTAAACAAACAGTTTTAATGACATCTGTACCAAGAGATTATTATATTGAAGTAGCTGGATATGGTAAGAAAGATAAATTATCATTTATTAGACAAGGTATAAATGTTACAAGTGATTCACTTGCAAACTTATTTGATATTAAGATTGATTATTATTTAGATATTGATACAACATCTGTTGTAACACTTGTTGATACAATAGGTGGAATTGAATATTACAATGATGATGGAGAATATTGGACTACACATGCACAAGTATTAGATACATATGATGATTCAACTGGATCTAAGTTACATGTAGTACCAGGATGGCAACATTTAAATGGTATTCAAGTATTAACTATATCTAGAGAAAGATTAAAATTACCAGGTGGAGATAGAGCTAGACAAAAGAATGTTCAAGCATTAATGACAGCAATATTTAAGAAGATGGCATCTCCTGACATTATTACTAAGTTTGATTCAGTATTAACTGCTGTTGATGGTATGTATGAAACAACAGTACCTATGGCAAATGTTACAGCTATCATTAAAGATACAATGGCAAACGGTAATAATTGGAAGATTAATCAACAATCAGTAGATGGATCTGATGGACATGCTCCAGTTAATTTAGGACAAGGAAATGATTGGGTAATGTTCCCAAATCAAGAATCTATTGATAAAGCTAAAGTGGTTATTCAAGAAGCATTAAAATAGAAAGCAATAAAAAAATTATTGCTTTTTTTATTATTTTTGTTTATTTTTTGTGATTTTTTTGTTATAGTAAAGCCAAAGTAATTATGGAATAAAATGGTGGTTAAGAAATATGTGAAATTGAAGGAGATGGTTTGTATGTCAAAAATAAGAGACACATTCCTAGGTTTCATCGTTGGTGATGCTTTTGGAGTACCGTATGAAGGGTACCAAAGACAAAATTTAAAGAAAGAAAAAATAGGCGAAATGGTTGGTTATAAAACTCATAACGAACCTCCAGGTTCATGGTCTGATGATACGTCTATGACACTTGCTACTATGGATTCAGTAATCAATAATAATGGATATGATTATGAAGACATAATGAAAAACTTCTGCTGTTGGTATTCAAATGGTGAATATACAGCTTCAGGTAAATTGTTTGATATAGGTAAAATTACAAGAACTGCAATATTAAAATATAGAAGTGATGAAAATATTAAAAAATGTGGTCAAGGTAATATAAGTGATAATGGAAATGGTTCATTATCAAGAATGTTACCAGTTGCAGTTTATACTTACTATAAATCAATGTCTGATGATGAAACATATGAAATAGTTAAAAATTGTTCATCATTAACTCACTCACATAAAGTTGCAGTATTAGGATGTTTTATATATGTTAAATTTATGCATTATATTTTCTCAGGTAAAACTATAAGAGAAGCATATGAAAGAACTTTTAAATATAGACATTATGTAGAATATGCAGGTATAAGAGCAACTAGTTATTATGTTAAATTATTAACTAAGAATCTAGATAAATTAAGTGTAGATGATATTTCTACAAGTGGATTTATTTTAGATACACTTCAAGCAGTATTCTGGGTTGCTTTGAATTCAAGATCATATGAAGAATCAATCATTAATTCAGTTAAACTTGGAAGAGATGCAGACACTACATGTGCATTAGTTGGATCTATAACAGGATTTGTATATGGTAATATTCCAGATAGATGGGTAGATAAAATTAAGAAAAAAGATTATATACTTGATATGATAGATAAATATGAAGATATATCAATGCAATAAAAGAACATTTATATGTTCTTTTTTTATTGAATTATAATAATAATTAAACTATAATAAATAGAACTTAAGGATTGATGACTATGAAAGAATATTTATTAATGATGGGTTATACCGAAGAAAATATTAATAAATTATTATATGAAGGTAAATTAAGAGATATAGATGGAGAAATAATCATTGTTGATGATGCTATATTTACAGATTATATTATTAATTTATTAGATATGTCTATAGATCCAACTGTATACTTTGAAAAAGAAAAAAATGATAACAGTTATTTATATCACATATATAAATTTATTGATTTAAAAATGTATGGAGAAGCAGCATATTTACTATCTTTATATAATCGTGATTATCCAAATTGTTATTTTTCTAAATTATTATATTCAGGATTATTAAAATTAGAAGATAAAACAGAATATATATTAAATGACAATAAATTTGAAAGTGAAGTAACTAGAAATAATTTAAAAAGAAAAGAATTAGAATTATTAGCAGCTATAGAATTAGATGAACAAAAAAAATCATATGATATTACTAAAGATTTACATCACTTCTATGATGAACATCAAGAAACATTACCATTTATAGTAATAGCTGAATTAATGAAAGAATTACGTAGATTATCTACTAATCATAGAAGAGTAAGTAAACATACTGATTTATCTTGTACAGGAGATCCTGATTCAGTAATATTAGCATTACTAAAAGAACAAGATTACTATAGACTAGAAAGATTCTTAAAAGAAGAATTAGAAAATTTAAGAAATCCTTCAATTAAATATGAAATATATACTTTATTAGTAGATGAATTAGTATATTTAAATCAATTAAATCTTAAATATATAAAAGACTCTATGGTTATTGAAGTAGAAAATAAGAGTTTAAGTGAAGTACTAGCATATAATCATCTTCCTTCTTTATCTGGTGAATTTATAGATAAACTATTAAATCCAGTTAAGGAAGAAGTACATGATAAAAATTATTATGCTTTATATAAAGAATATAAAAATCAAAGAAACTATGAAAAAGCTAAAGAATCACTTCTTAAATTTGATGCAGAAATGAAAAGAATGAATATCTTTAAAGATGTTGACTATGAAATAAATGAATTAAACATATTAATTGAAATGAATCGTTCATTAACAGAAGAAGAAATATTATATTTTAATAAAACTACTGATGAAATAGAAAATAATATATCATCAGGAAAATATATAGAAGCTATTAATCAATTAATAGAATTAGAATCAAGTGATAAATATACAAGTCCATTTATATCTAATAGAATTGGATATTGTTATTATTCATTAAAGAATTATCCAAAAGCAATTGAATATTATTCTAAATCTAAGACAGGATATATATCACCTGAAGATATATATAATTTAATATATTCATATTTTAAAGTAGGTAAATATAATAAAGTATTAGCATTAATACCAAGATATGATTATTATTATCCAGAAGAAAATATTAAATTATATTATATTGAATCAATATGTCATGTTAAATTAAATGAATTTGATGAAGCAGTAGATTCATTAGAATCATGTGAAGCTATGAATGTTATTTACTATAATATGCCAATTGAATATAGAAAAGAAAAAGAAATAATAAATAAAATTAAAAATGGTAAAAAGATATCATGTTATACAGAAGATGACTTTGTATCATATGACTTAACAGCAGAAGAAGAAAAATTAAGAGATGATATAAAGAAAGGAAATACTAATGTACATAATCTTATAAGATTAGGTTCTATTAAAAAAAGAGGATTAATAGATAAGATTGAATATCTTATGAGTTGTGCTAAAGTTTATCTACAAATGGGATTAGAAGATGAAGGTACAGAATTATGTAATTTTGTAAGCACTATGTTATCAGATCCTAGATTAGATGAAAAAGAAAAAGAAACATTTACATTAAGACTAAAAAACTATATCTAGTATATAGTTTTTTTTATTGTTTTATATTATAATGTTAAATAGAAGAATAGGGTGATTATATGGAAACTATAGTAATAGGAAAACCTTCTATTAATATTTATATGCCTTTGGAATCATTTCCAGAAGAAGGAGATATTTTCTATATAGAAAATAAAACTGAAACAGTTGGAGGTATATCTGCAACTGCAGCATGTTTATTAGGTAAATGGGGAATGTCAGTTCATTATACAGGTGTTGTAGGTGATGATGGTTTTGCTGAAAAACTAAGAAATGATTTTAAAACAAATAGAGTAGAACACAAATATCTAGAAACAAACTTTGAAGTTGGAACTGCATGTAATTATATTATTTTAAACAATAAGACAGGATTCAATACAAAGATTTTATATAATAATAGAAGTGCTAATCTAGAAAAATATAAATATGATTTTATTCCTGATTGGGCTGTATTAGATGGATCAGATCCTGCAGGTACATTAGCATTATTAAATACAAATGGTACAGTTAAAACTGTATTCTATGCAAGAAGAGCAGATAAAGATACTTTAACAATGTGTAAAAAATGTACATGGGTTGTATGTACTGAAAACTTCTGTAAGAATTTAACTAAATCTGAACCAGATGGATCTGCAGAAGGATATGTTGATTTTTATCAAAGAGTTGTAGATGCTGTTGGTTCAAGTAACTATATAATCATATTAGATAATAGAAAGATTCTTTACTGTGAAGATGGTAGAGTTAAGATATTACCAGAAATGAAAATGTTAGCATTAGATGTTTCATCTTTTGATTCAGTTTTCACTGGTGCATTTACATTTGCAATCATGAATAATGTTTCATTAGATGATTCTATTAAATTAGCTAATGTTGCAGCAGGTTTATCACTTGCAAAAATTGGTGAAGTATCTGCTATTCCTGAAATTGATGATGTATTAGATAATTCAGGATTAAGAGAAAAACTAGGATTAGGTTCTAGAAAAACTCAAACAAATGAAGTTAAATGGGAAGGTGACATTAATTATGCACCACCAGAGATTAGAGCTCAAATTGAAGCTCAACAAGCTGCTGCAGCTGCTCAAGCACAAGCACCTGCTGCAGGTGTAGAACAACAACCTACAGATACAACACAAAGTGTTTAAAAAAATTGATCCTTTTATAGAAATATTACCACAGTTAGATGTTCATGGTTATACTGAGGACACCGTTATGACTGTGGTAAATGATTTTATAGATGATAATTATAAATTAAGAAAGAAAAAGATTGTTGTAATTCACGGAAATGGGCTTCATATTTTAAAGAATAAAATACATAGAGATTTAAAAAGAAACAAAAAGGTTAAGAAATATTACTTGTATAATATGAATATTGGTTGTACAATAATTGAACTTAATTAAAAGGAGGTGGAATCCATGTTTGTAGATGAAGTAGTAATAAATGTCGAAGCTGGTAAAGGTGGAGATGGATGTACATCATTTAGAAGAGAAAAATTCGTTGATATGGGTGGACCAAATGGTGGTAATGGTGGAAAAGGATCATCTGTTATATTTAAAACTGAACCAGGTTTAAAAACATTAATAGATTTAAAGATGATGAAACATATTAAAGCTGATAAAGGTGTAAATGGTAAAGGTTCTAATATGAATGGTTCTAATGCTACTGATTTAGTAATTAAAGTACCATGTGGTACTACAGTCACTAATGTTGATACAGGAGATGTAATTGCTGATTTAGTTAAACCAGGAGAATCTGTTGTAATAGCAAGAGGTGGAAGAGGCGGATTAGGAAATGCAGCATTTGCAACACATGATAATCCAGCTCCAAGAATGTCTGAACTTGGTGAACCAGGTGAAAAGATTAGAGTTAAATGTGAACTTAAAGTTTTAGCAGATGTTGGTTTAGTTGGTTTCCCATCAGTTGGTAAATCTACTTTAATAAATATGATATCAAATGCAGGAGCTAAAACAGGTGCATATCATTTCACAACATTAAATCCTAATTTAGGATTTGTTAGAAATAAAAAAGGTGATTCATTTATCATGGCTGATTTACCAGGTATGATAGAAGGAGCATCTGAAGGAATTGGATTAGGTATTAAATTCTTAAAACATGCAATGCGTACTAAAATTATTGCTCATGTGGTAGACATGGGTGCATTAGAATTAACTGATCCAATTGAATCATATGAAACTATTAAAAATGAAATGGAAAAATATGATAAAGCATTAATAGAAAAACCATCTATTATAATTGCCTCAAAGATGGATTTGCCTGATGCTAAAGATAATTTAGTTAAATTTAAAGCTAAATATCCAAATGAAAAAATATTCCCAATATCTTCAATAAATAATCAAGGATTAGAAGAATTAGTAGATTATTTATGTGAAGAAGTTAAAAAGTTAGACGAAGTTAAATTATATGAAGATAATGAAAAATTAGAATCACATATCTTATATAAATTTAATAAAGAAAAACCATTTACTATTACAAAACAAGATAATGGTGTATGGTTATTAACTGGAAGAGAAGTTGAAACATTATTCCTAATGACTAGATTTAATGAAGATGAATCTGTAGAAAGATTTGGTAGAAAATTAAAAGGTATGGGCATTGATAAAGAATTAGAAAGACTTGGTGCTAACCGTGGTGATGATGTTCAAATCTTTGATTATATATTTGAATGGAAGGATTAATTTATTTAATCCTTTTTTATTGAAATAATAACTTATATATCATATAATTATGGTGATAATAGAAAGGGTGTTATCTATGGAAAAAGAAAAAGTAAAATATAATAAAATTCCAGAAATAGTTGGTAAATATGAAGATGATGCTCGTGACTATCTATCAAAGAGAAAAATAAAAGTAAGAAAAAAATCTATAAAGAAATTTAATCTTAATTATAAAAGTGGAACAGTTGTAAAAGTAGACCCACCTGAAGGTACTAAAATACCTGAAAATAAAATAGTTAAGATATATGTAGCAGAAAATAGATTATTTACTATTTTCTTAACATTAATAGTATTTTTATTAGGTATAATTGGTTACTTTGGTTATAAATTATCCTATGTAACGTTAAATGTAGATGGACCATTTATAAAAAGTGAATATCAAGGATATACAACTAATAATATTGTTAGAGTTGTTGCTAAAAGTGGATTAGAAAATTTTACTAATTATCAATATTGTATGACTTTAGCAGATAATACAAATAACTGTGTTTGGACTAACTTTGAAGGAACTGAATTTACAATAGGTAATTCAGGTAATTGGAATGTATATGTAAGAGCATATAATAAGAATAATAAAAAATATTCTTTGAAGTCTAATAAGTTAGAAATACTTATTGATAAAGAACAACCAATTATTAAAAATGTTACATTTGTTAAAAATAAGAAAAATATAAAATTTGAAATCGATGCTATTGATTCATTATCTGGTATTAGATCTTATTCATATAGTTTAGATGGATATAACTATCAAGAAACTAGTGAAGAATTTACTTTATCAAAAGTATTTGTAGATAAAATATATATTAAAGTAATAGATCAATTAGACAACGAAATAATAAAAGAAGTAAGTATATAAAGTTAACGTAAATAAGCGTTAACTTTTCTTTTTTAATAACTTTTCTTTGGTATAATTATATATGTTATGCTAGAGATGAGGATGTTACATGGCAATAAGTAAAGAAGAACTAGTAATAGAAGAAAAGAAATTATCTGATACATTAGCTGTCATAAATGATCAAATAGATCATGCATCTAAAAAGTTATTTGAAGGATCAGATGATTATAAAACTTTCCAAAAAGTATCTTGGGAATCCTATCGTGAGATGGACTCAGGTGAAAGATTAAATTTCTTTGCAGAAAACGAAGAAAGAATTGGAAAATTAACAGAAGAAGAAAAATATTTAAAGAAATTATATAAAGTTAAAGATAGTCCATATTTTGGATCTATCATTTTTAACGACGAATTAATTTATATTGGTTTAACTTCTGTAAAGAAAGATTTAGATTATCTAGTATGTGATTGGAGAGCTCCTTTATGTGGCCTTTACTATGACTATGGTTTAGGTAAAGCAGAATATAAGAGTCCAGGTGGTATTGAAAAAGGTATTATTACTAGAAAAAGACAATATAAAATTGAAAAATCTAAACTTAAACAAGTATTTGATACATCAGAACAAATATCTGATGAAATGCTTCAAAATGTATTAGCACAATCTTCATCAGATAAAATGAAGAATATTGTTAATACTATTCAAAAAGAACAAAATGAAGTTATTAGAAATTCAGAGGATAAGAATTTAATAGTTCAAGGTATAGCAGGATCTGGTAAAACTTCAGTAGCGTTACATAGAATTGCATACTTACTATATAAGTTAGATTATTTAACATCATCTAATGTTGTTATATTCTCACCTAATAATATATTTACTGAATATATTTCTAACGTATTACCAGATTTAGGTGAAGAAAATACAATGCAAACTACATATCATGAATTTGCATCTTCATTTATAGAAGAATACAAAGGTGTAGAATCATACTCTGCATTTACTGAAAGATATTATAAAGGTGTTAGACAAGACAATGATCTTATACGTTTTAAATTATCAGATGATATGGGTAAAGCTATAGAAGAATTTGTTAAATACTTTACTAAAGCATCTAGATTTATTAAAGATTTAGAATATAAAAAAGTAAAAGTAGAACAAATGGAATTAAATCAATTATTAATAGAAAGATTTGCTGATAAACCATTATATGAAAGAATAGAGTTAATAGCGGATAAGATTAATAATAGATATTATAAAGGTTTAGAAAATGATTTTAACCATATTAAAAATAAATTATTTAAGATAGTAAATTTCCCAGTTGATTGTAAAGAAATATATAAAGCATTCTTTAAATCAGCTATATTTAGTAAATACTATACTCATATGTATAAACAAAATGAAAATGAAAGAAATTTAGATGAAGAAATTATTAGATATGAAGATGCTACTCCATTTATATATATGAAATGTTTATTAGGAGGATATCCATATCAAGTATATATGAGACAAGTAGTAGTAGATGAAGCTCAAGATTATACATACTTACAATATAAGATACTAAGACATATATTTAAAAATGCAGACTTTACTATATTAGGAGATGTTAATCAAACAGTTAATCCATTCTACAAATATGATAATTTAAATGTATTATTAGACTTATTTGAAGATTCTAGATATATTGAATTAAATAAGACATATAGATCTTCTCCAGAGATAATTGAGCATGCTAATAAGATATTAGGATTAAAACATGTATCAGCTATCAGAAGAGATCAAAACTTACCTGTAATTAAAAGAGAAATGTCTGATATTAAACATATAGGTAGAGATATTAATTATTTACATTCTAAATATAAATCAGTTGCTATTATAACTAAGACAATAGATGAAGCTAAGTTAATATGTCAAAGTTTTAAAAAGAACTTCGATATAATATCGGTAATCGATATTAATACTGAAACATTTAAAACAGATTTAGTAGTAGCTCCTGCATATGGAGTTAAAGGATTAGAGTTTGATGCATGTTTAATTGTAAATAACTTTGATTCAGATCCATATTTATATTATGTAGCTGTTACTAGAGCTCAACACGAACTTATAGTTTATGAATAAAATACTTGTTTAAAAACAAGTATTTTTATATAATATTGGTACAAAGGAGAGATAAAAGATGTTATTAGGAATCGCACAAATCGCTGTTGATATTTTATATTTAATTGGTGGATTAGTAGTAGGTGTTATAATTGGATATTTTGTTTCAAGAACAGTTATGATGAAATACTTAAAAAAGAATCCTCCAATCAATGAAAAAATGATAGAGGCTATGATGAGCCAAATGGGTAGAAAGCCAAGTAAAGCACAAGTTAATCAAGTAATGGCTCAAATGAATAGATATAAGTAATATGAATATAGATTTAAGAAAATTTAATTATGATAATACAATTAATATAGATACTGATGTAACTTTTAATGAAGAGTATTTTAAGGGTACTGAAATAAGAGATATTAAAAATACTCATGTTGAAGGAACATTAAGTATTAATTCATTAGAAGAATTAGTAGCTAATTTAGTTGTAACAGGTACATTTATATTACCTAATTCAGTTACATTAGAAGATATTTCTTATGATTTTGAAACAGAAATCGATGAAAATTATGGAAATATAGACAATTTTTTCAATAAAAAGCAAAATTCACTTGATATTTTAAGCTTAATATGGGAAAATATTGTTTCGGAAGTTCCTATTAGAGTTACTGATGGTTCTGAACCAAAAGAACTTAATGGGGATGGTTGGCAATACACAAGTAATGACTAAGATTATTACTTTAAGAGAGGAGTGAAATTATGGCAGTTCCATTTAGAAGAACTAGTAAAACTAAAAAGAGAATGCGTCGTACTCATTTAAAGAAAGAATTACCAGGATTAACTACATGTCCAAACTGTGGTGCAGCAATTAAGCCACATAGAGCTTGTCCTGAATGTGGAAACTATAAAGGAAAAGAAGTAGTAAAAACTGATAAAACTGAGGAATAATTTCGTTCCTGATTTAAATAAAATAAGACGTCTTAAAATAACATATTTAAATATGTTATTTTTTTTGTTTTTATAGTATAATTTATATATGAAAGGTAAGATCTTCATGAATAAGAATAAGCAAGTCTTAAAGTACTGTCCTAATTTTTATAAAATCATAAACTTTGAATACTATGAAGATGATGATTTATCTGAAAGATTAATAGATGTCTATAAAGATTATGTATTTAAAGTAGATATAAATGATAAAAATGAATTAACTAAATTAGAGCAAGTAGATAAGATATTAGATAAATATATTTCAGATTATTTCTTTAGAAAAGAATTAAGATCTGAAATGAAAAAGATTAAAGTAAGAAAAGATGAAGATATATTAACCGCTATAGTTAATTGGATAATAAAAGTATTTGATAACTATGAAGTAGGTTATACAAGAAATATATATTTTAGTAGGTGGTTCTAATGGATGAAGAATTTGTATATGAAGAACATGGTAATAAAATTAAATATATAAGATTAACTATTATAATTGTTTTATTAATTGGACTAGGATTATTCTTATATAAGAGATATATGTTTGATGCTAAGGAAAAAGTAGTATATGAAGTAGGAGATACATATAAAGAAGATGTATCTGCATACGTAAATAATACTATCCTTAATAAAGATAAATATAAGTTAATTGTAGATGATCATTTTAAAGTAGAAGATGGTAAAGTTACTAAAGCTGGTAATTATACATTTACTGTTAGGTACAATGGTAAAGATACAAAAGTAGCAGTAGAAGTAAAAGATACTAAAGCACCTGAAGTAACTCTTCAAGAATTAACAGTTGGATTAGATGAAGATTTTGAAGTAGATTTATTTATTGCTACTTGTAATGAATATTCAAAACCATGTGTAGCATCATATAAGAATCCATCAGATGAAGATTTATATAAAAAGGAAGGTACACATAAGGTATCAATCATTGTTAAAGACTTATATGATAATCAAGTAGTAAAAGATACTAAATTAATTGTAAAAAAAGGATACTCATTATCAGATGAAATGAAAAAGGATTTAACACCTGTTAGATTATCTCGTGATTATGGTGATTGGGATAAGAAAACATATGTTGTTTCATATGTTAAAGCATTAGATCCTGAAGAAGTTACTACAAATGATAGATATAGATATTTATATGAAATGGCTGAAGATGATTTATCAAATTATTTACCAGCAGGATATGAAGGATCTATTGTAGATGATGGTGAAATAATATATGTATATAATAAATATAATTACATTGTTGGATTCCTTTATAGAGCAACTCTATCAGATGGTAGAATAGTATATTTAACAAATGGAGAATAATCTCCATTTTTTTATTGACTTAATTATATAAAAAGTGTTATTATTTATACATGCGAAATGGCGATGTAGCTCAGTTGGCTAGAGCACACGGTTCATACCCGTGGTGTCGAGAGTTCGAATCTCCCCGTCGCTACCATTGAATATAAAACTCAAGTAATACTTGAGTTTTTTTATTTATTCTATTGCATTTATATATAATGCTAATTTATAATGAATTAGAAGAGAGTGGTTCATATGTTTGTTAGAGAAATATTAAAAAATAAAGATACTTATAATGGAAAGATAGAAGCAACAGTATTCTTTGTTAATCTATTTTTAATTATGGTTCATATAGTTTTAATGGTATGTTATGTATTATTAAAACATGAGTTTATGATATATGTTAATATATTATCTATTTTATTTTATTTATCATGTTATAAATTTTGTGTATTACATAAAAATACATATATATCATTTGCTTTTATTGAAATATGGATTCATATGTTATTAGCTATGTGTGCATTTGGATGGCATGCATCATTCCAAAACTGGATATTTGGATTAGTTGCAGCAGCATTCTTACCAGCATTTAACACAGATACTCAAAAAAATAATTATAAAAAAACATTTATTTTTACAGGTTTAATGATTTTTACTTATTTCTTATTTGCAGTATTAATATGTACAATACCATTTAAGATATCTATTGAAGTACCTGATATAATGTTAAGATTTATATTTACTTTTAATAATATGGTAGCATTCTTTACTATAATTATGTTTGCAATTACATATACATATAATAAAGAAAGAAAAGAATTAGAATTAACTAGAAAAGCTGATTTTGATGAATTAACTAAAATATATAATAGACATGCCTTAGAAGAAATAGGTTCTAATATAATAAATAAATGTAAGGAATTAAATAAACCATTCAATGTAGCAATATTGGATATAGACTTCTTTAAGAAAGTAAATGATACATATGGTCATGCATCAGGAGATATAGTATTACAAGATTTAGCGGCAATACTAAGAACATATTCTAATAATAATATTATTGTTGGTAGATGGGGCGGAGAAGAATTCGTTATAATTGGTTCATATGATATTAGATATAATGATTTTGTAGATTTATTAAAAAGATTAAAAACAAAAGTAGGTAAAAATAAATTTGTTCTAGAAAATAAAAAGAAAATTAATATTACTATTTCTATAGGAAGTGCCCAAATATTTGATTTTAAGACATTACAAGAAGCAGTAAGTATTGCTGATAATAATCTATATAAAGCAAAACATTCTGGTAGAAATAAAGTAATAGGATAAAAAAAGATAGATTTAATAATCTATCTTTTTTAATCTATAAATACTGTATCTTTATAAAGAATAACATTAGGAACCATATCAGATACAGCTTCTAATATTCTTGGATCATCATCTATTAATATTATAGTATCTTTACTATCTTTATATTGTTTTAAATATTTAGCTTTTAATTCAGGAGATTTAACCATATTATTAGCTTCTCTAGAAATTATTATTCTATGATCTTTATCTATAAAAGGAACATATTTATCTAACCATTCATGTTTTTCTTCAAATCCAGGATTAAATCTAGTAATAGATAATATAAATAATTCTACATTATCTAATTTAGATACTTCTTCTAATAATTTAATATTACTAAAAAGAGGTCTTTTTTTATTATATTCTTTTGGATTATTTACTTCATAATCAGCTATACAACCATCCATATCAACAAATAGTTTAATATTAGTATCTTTATACTTATTTATTTCATCTTTAAAAAACATATTTTTCACCTTATATCCATTATACATTTTTTTCTTGTATATTTAAATATTATTGTTTTATAATAAGTTTATGAAGAATGATTATGATAAATTTAAGCAACTAAGTTATGAAGATCTTCTATCTGATTTATCAGTAGATATTGATAAATTATACAAAGAGTATAGTTTTCTTAATATGCCAAAAAATGAATTTGATAAACTAGCAAAAAGTCAAATATCAGATTCTTTTAGTAAATATAGTAAAAATTCTAAATATGATTATAAATCATATTTTATTGCATCAATTAGAATGGGAATATCTAAATATTTAATTGATATTCAAGAAACAGATACATTTAAAGAAATAATAAATAACTTTATTAATAAGAATTTAAAAAATAAAAAAGATATAGATGATATAGTTAAAGAAATAAAGAAAATATCAAGATTTATAGGACTTAACAAAGTTTTAGTTGGTCTGGATGTATTAAAATATATAATTGAAAATAATAAAACAATACAAGATTATATGAAAATTATATTTGATGAATATAAACCAGTGATTGAAGCAGGTGAATACACAGATATATTTGATGATATAACTTTAACTTCATTAATTGAAACATATGCTGAATTAAATCAAATTGATATTAAAATAGATTTAGATTTATCTGAATTTAAAATTGATAAAGAAAATGAAGAAAAATTTGTAGATTTAGATCCAGTAAAACAATATTTAAAAGAAATAGGTAGAATACCACTTTTATCATTAGATGAAGAAGTAAGATTAGGATATAGAATTTTAAATGGTGATGAAGATGCTAAGAAAAAATTAGCAGAAGCTAATTTACGTTTAGTTGTTTCTATAGCTAAAAAATATACAGGAAGAGGTATGCAATTTCTAGATATAATCCAAGAAGGTAACATTGGATTAATGAAAGGAATAGATAAATTTGATGTAAGAAAAGGTTATAAATTTTCTACATATGCTACATGGTGGATTAGACAAGCAATAACAAGAGGAATTGCTGATAAAGCAAGAACTATAAGATTGCCAGTTCATATGGTTGAAAAGATGAATTCGTTTACATCCGTTTATAATAAAATTAAAACTGATTTAGCTCACGAACCAACAGCGTATGAAATAGCTGAAGAAACAGGTGTCTCAGTTGAATCAGTTGAATATATGTTAAAGTTACAAGCTGATGCAACTTCATTAAATCAACCTATAGGTGAAGATGATCATGGAGTAGCCACTGAATTAGGTGATTTTGTCAATGATGAAAAAGATTTAATAGAAGATGAAGCTATTTCATCTAAACTAATAGAAGATGTAAGAGAAGGCTTAAAATCAAGTAATTTAACAGATAAAGAAAAAGAGGTATTAATTCTTAGATTTGGATTAGATACAGGTTCAAAAAGAACACTAGAGGAAGTAGGTAAAATTTTCAATGTTACTCGTGAACGTATAAGACAAATAGAATCAAAAGCATTAAATAAACTAAGAAATAATAGAAAATTCAAACAAATGACATTAGATTATATTTCTACTGAGGATGAAATAAAAATAGATGATGATACTATAAAAGATAAAATTAAGAAACAAAAAAGAAATCTATCTGATTTAAGTTTATTAGATTCTTATAAATCATCATATACTAAGAAGAAAAAGAAAAAAGAAAAACAAATAAATGAAAGAAGACCAGATGAATACGAAGGAGATTTATATCAAGATTGTGTTCCAAAAGTAATATCATCTAGAAAAAATAAAACAATAAAAAGAGAAAATATACCAGTTTTAAAGAAAGGAGAAAAAAATATGACAAATAATGAAAAAACAGAACCAATTAAAGTAGTAAGTTCAAGAAAAGAAAGAGTACCATTTGTAGATATATATACATATGTAGATGCTCCTAGAGAAGTAGTAGATCAAGTATTAAGTGAAATGAATCCAGTTGAAGTTGATTTAATGGCTAAAAAACTAGGTGGAGATTTTAATAATCCAATTGTTACTAAATTAACACATGAAGAAAATCTTAAATTGTATACTAATATTTTAAGAAAATTTAAAGCAAAAGTTGAAAAGGTATTAAATCCAAAAGAACCAGCTAAAAGAAGAGGTAGAAAACCTAAAGAAAAACAAGAAACTATAAAAGAAAGAAACTTAGTTGTAGAAGAACCAATTTTAGTATCTGATAAAAAATCAACAGAAACATCTTCAACTAAATTTGAAATTGACTATGAAAATGAATATCTATTAGAAATGATTTTAAATTTAAGTTATTCTGAATTAATAGGTCAATTAGAATTAAGGGATAAAATCATATTAGATTTACTAGTTGGTAAATATGATGATCATAAACATTCATTTAAAGAAGTTGCAGAAGCATTTAATACAACTCCAGTTGCAATAAGAGATGAATATATAAAGATATTAAATATATATCAAAAATATATTCAAGAAAAATATAAAAATAATAAAAAATTATCATTAAATAAAGACTAGTTGATATAAAAGAAAAAATGATATTAAAAAAGATAAGCAAATAGCTTATCTTTTTATTTTCTAATTAAATGTACTGGTAAACCATCTTTAAAGATTGGAGTAAGTTCTCCTTGAATTAATGGTTTAGCATAATTTATAAATTCTTCTGTTAAACTTCTATTTTTTTCATCTATCCATTCAGCAGGTATTTTCTTTTCTACATTGGCAATATGATGAATATCATAAGTATCAGCAGAAGATGAATATCCATTTGTATCATCTCTAGTAATAATAACCATCATACCAGTTTTACCATTATTAGCTTCTTCTACAGCTTTCATACCAACCATTTCAGCTTCATTAACATCTGTAAGAGATGCAATATGAGTTGCAGCTCTTTGTAATGTTGAATATTCAATAGCTCTTGTTTTTAATCCTGTTCTTGTAGCAACAATATTAGCTAATGTTTGACCACATCCACTTAATTGTTTATGTCCAAATGCATCTACCGCAATATGTTCATTTGAAAGTTCACATACAAATTTACCATCAGCAGTTTTAACACCTTCAGAAACAGCAATAACAATTGAATGTTTAGTTTTTGATAAATCTTCTATAAATGAAACAAATTCATCTAAATCAAACTTAGATTCAGGTAAGTAAATAGCATCAACACCTTCACATGTTTCATCTTTTGCTAAAGCAGCTGCAGCAGCTAACCATCCAGCATGTCTACCCATAATTTCTACGATACATACAGTTGGTTTTTTAACACCAAATGAAGCATTATCTCTAATAACTTCTTTTAATGAAGTAGCAATATATTTTGCAGATGACCCATATCCAGGACAATGATCTGTAATAGGTAAATCATTATCTATTGTTTTAGGTACTCCCATAAATACTTGTCTCTTATTATTTTCTTTAGCATAATCAGATAACATTTTAATTGTATCCATCGAATCATTTCCACCTATATAGAAAAATGCATCAATTTCATACTTATCTAATAGTTCAAAAATTCTCTCATATACTTCTTTAGCATCTTCAAATTTAGGAAGCTTATATCTACAAGAACCTAAAAATGCAGAAGGAGTTCTTTTTAATAATTCATAATTATCATCATTATTTAGATAATCATCTAAATCAATAATATTTTCATCTAAGAATCCTTCAATTCCGTATACCATTCCATATACATGTTCTACACCTAATTCTTTTGCCTTTTTATATACACCAGCAACTGAAGAATTAATAACAGCAGTAGGTCCACCAGATTGTCCTACAATAACGTTTTTCATATCATACCTCTT
Source organism: uncultured Caryophanales bacterium (assembly GCA_946615975.1). Classification (GTDB taxonomy): domain Bacteria; phylum Bacillota_I; class Bacilli_A; order RF39; family UBA660; genus UBA6985. The sequence goes on along the minus strand of CAMOID010000002.1, from coordinate 8,362 downwards.
TCCTATAAAAAAATTATAACATCTAAATTAGACAAAAAGAATAGTAAATGTTATAATACAAAACATAATTAAAAGAGGGGGATAAATTATGTTAGATCATGATGCAATTTTTGAAATTTATGAAATAATGAAATCAGAAAAAAGTGATTATGATAAATTCTTAGAATTACAATCAAAATATGGAATCGATAATATCGAACTATTATGTAAAAATTATGATGATGAGGCTATTTTCTCATATTGTTCTAGTAGATTAGAATCAATCAAAAACAGTGTATATGCTTTCCAAGAATATGTTTCTTATGTAAGACAATACAGAGCTTCTTTAAGAGGACAAATATTTAAAGAACAAAGAGCAAAAGAAAATAAAAAGACTCTTTAATAGAGTCCTTTTTTTATGCTATAATAAGACTAGGTGAGAATATATGTACAAAAATGGAAAAATACTAATAGGAAAAAATGAAGATACTGAAGTAAATATTTTATTAAACATGGCTAATAGACATGGTTTAATAACAGGAGCAACAGGAACTGGTAAAACTATTACTCTTAAAGTATTAGCTGAAAGTTTTTCATCAGCTGGTGTACCAGTTTTCATGATTGATGTTAAAGGTGATTTAGCTGGTACATCAATGATGGGTGAAATGAATGAAAACATTCAATCAAGAGTTGAAAAGATGGAAATTGAAGATTTCTCAATGAAGAAATTCCCAGTTACATTCTTAGATGTATATGGTAAAAATGGACATCCAGTTAGAACTACAGTTCAATCTGTTGGACATAGATTAATGTCTAAGATGTTAGGATTAACTGATGTACAAGATTCTGTATTATCAATGATTTATAAAATAGCAGAAGATGAAGAAAAAGAAATGGATACATTAGAAGATCTTCAATCTATGTTAGTATTTGTAAATAATAATAGAGCTGAATATAGTTCTAAATATGGTAATTTACCATCTCAATCAATTACAACAATTCAAAGAAATGTTTTAGAATTAATGGAAGATGTGAATGGATGTTTCTTTGGTAGACCTGAATTTGATATTAAACATTTAAGAGGTTTTGATGTAGATACAGGATATGGAAAAATTAATATATTAGATGCTCAAGAATTATTTAGACATCCGGATTCATATTCAGTAATGATTATTTGGTTATTAAATAAATTATATGAAACAATGCCTGAAGTAGGAGATGTAGAAAAACCTAAATTAGTATTCTTCATTGATGAAGCACATTTATTATTTGATGATATGCCAAAAGCAATAGTAGATCATATAATTAAAATTGTTAAATTAATTAGATCTAAAGGAATTGGTTTATACTTTGTATCTCAATTACCTGGAGATATTCCAGAAGAAATATTAGCTCAATTAGGTAATAGAGTTCAACATGCATTACATGCATATACACCAGCAGAACAAAGAAGCTTAAAATTAGCAGCTGATTCATTTAGAGTTAATCCTAAATTTGATACAGCAAAAGAAATTCAAAATTTAGGTACAGGTGAAGCTTTAATATCAGTATTAGATGAAAAAGGAAATCCTACAATATCTGAAAGTGTTAAAGTATTACCACCTCAATCTCGCATGGGAACTATAACTGAAGAAGAAAGAAGAAATATCATTCTTAATTCAGATATATATGGTACATATGAAAGTATGGAAGAAAGAGATTCTGCTAAAGAAAAAAATGATGTTATCTTAGAAGCCCAAGCACAAGCTAAACAAGATGCTGAAGATGCTAAAGCAGCTGAAAAGCAAGCTAAGATAGATGAGAAACTTGCTAAAGAAGAAGAAAGAAAATTAAAAGCAGAACAAAGAGAAAAAGAAAGACTTGAAAAAGAAGAAGAAAAAGCTAAAAAGAGTTCAATTGGTTATAGACTAGGAAAGAAAGTAGTAACTAAAACAGAAAATAAAATTATAGATAAAACTCTTAATAAATTATTAAAAGGATTCTTTAAATAGAAAGTTTACACATGTAAACTTTCTTTTTATTTTTATCTATATTATCTAATGATATAATTTTCTTAAGGTGATAATATGAACGAAGAAAGAATACAACCAAATATCAATGAATGGTCTTATCAAAGATATGCAGCATTTTATAATAGTATTCAAAACAAAGATGAAGACTTTAAAAAGAAAATAACTGAAATAGTAAGATTAATATTAGATGATCATGAAACTAGTTTAAAAGCTATTGCTGATATGACTGGATGTACATATGAAGAAGTTATTCTTAAGATATGTTATTTAAAGAATAAAAGAGTAATAGGAGATTACTATGTAGATTCAGCTGCAGGTATTATTTCAAATGCATCTCCTGAAGATGTTGAATTAATAAAAAAATACTCAATATTTATATATGGTATTCATGCTGATTTAGAAGATATAGCTTTAAGAACTAATCAAACTAAAGAAAAAGTATGGGAAGATTTAAAATACTTAGATAATAAAAAATTAATAAATGGTGTTATTTTAAATGAAGTAGATAATAAGATTGTATATTATCATGTAGAAAAACATAAAAAAGAAAGAGACTTTGTTACTGTAAGTTGTCCTAACTGTGGAGGCTTATTAGATATAAAAAGAGGTTCTAAAGGAAGATGTAATTACTGTGATACTATAATAGAAGATAATATCATGGAAAAAGTTTTAGAGTTATTAAAAGAAAAAGAAATAAAAATGAGTAAAAGAGGAGAATAAAATCCTCTTTTATTTTTAATTATTTTATAATATAATAACAAACCATACAGGAGGTATATGGTTTATGTATAAGATTATGATTGAAAATACCATGACACTTTTATATAAAGATACTGGGGAAGAAGGTGTACAAAATTCTAACTTAATAGGTTCGTTTTTAAATGTAAAAGGAATAGTAGAATTAATACAATCTTTACCAATAAGTGAATATTATATAAATTTAAATGGAACAGTTATGAAATTAGAAATAGAACAAGTATTATATGCATATGATAGAATACTTGATACTAAAGAAAAAGAAGAAAAAGCTGCAGCAAATTTTAGAAGAAGAAAGAACTAATTATAGTTCTTTTATTTTTTGACAAACAATATTATTAGTACTAAAATATGTATCTATCAAAAGGGGAAATATAAAATGAAATTAAGAGTCAAATGTAAATTGGCTGCATTTGTTTTAGCTGGATCAACTATGGCACTTACTTCATGTGGAACAAGAGAAGAAGTAAAAGCTGAAGAATTATTGTTTGAACTAATTCCAGAAGAACAAATTACTGATCTTGAAACAAAAAATGTTATTACAGAACCTGCTTATACTGATGGTGTTGAAAAAACACAATTAGAAGTAGTAACTGTAGATGAAGATAGCATTGAATATAATACTCATCCAGTAAGCATTATTATTGCTTCAGATGATGTAAATATAAGAGAAGATAAAAGTGTAGAAAGTAATAGACTTGGTTTATTACCGATAGGTAGATCAGTTGAACTAATATCAGATGAAGATCCTGAATGGTATCAAGTTAATTACTATGGTAAGATTGCATATGTTTCTAAAGATTATGCATATGAATCTACTAAATTAGTATCAAATAATCCTATTATATTAAAAGGTGTATTAAATGAAGAAACTAAACTATACTTTGATAAAGAATTATCTCAAGAATCTATGAATTTACAATATCATGAATTTATAGAAGTATATAAAGAATTAGATAATTGTTATTTAGTTGGTACTATTGATGGAATAGGATATATTCCAAAAGATAAATTACAAGTAATTGAAGGAAATATTGCATCAGTTGATATATCTAACCAACAATTAAATTTATATCAAGGAAATGAATTAGTAATGGTTACACCAGTTGTAACAGGTACTGCCACTAATCCCGATAGAGTATCAGATGAAGGTTTATTTGAAATATTCAATGAAAGACATAATTTATGGATTACAAACACTGCATATGTAGATAATATGCTTAACTATAATCGTGGTGAAGGATTACATGATGCATATAGATGGAGAGCCCCATATGAATTTGGTGGAAACACTTATATCTATAATGGTTCACACGGATGTATAAATATGCCTTCCGAAGCTGCTAATTATGCATCAGAAGTACTTGATATAGGAGATTTAGTATTAGTTAAAAAGTAGATAATAAATCTACTTTTTTTATGTTATAATTTTTTTAGGTGATAGTATGAACTTTAATAATAAAGAATATCCAATTACATATGTAGAAGCTAATTATAATTATTTTATAACTATAAAATCTAATGATGATATAAGTATATCTTTTGGTTTTAATTTAAAAAAATTAGATATTAATTCTATTAAATTAAATGAAACTATTAATTTAATACCTTATATCCACTGGGACATAACATTAGTAACTAAAGAAGATAAATATGTATTTGATATATCTAATAATAAAGTAGAATTAACTAAATTAGATGATAACAAATATGAATTATATGTAGATGTTAAAGATCCAGATATGATAATACCAGGAAATACATTTGATAACTTTAGTTTAAAAGCTGAATTATCATTTAAATTTGATTATAAACCAAAACCAGATAAATCTATATTAGAAAAAGGTTCTACTGAAAACCAACCTAATTTATTTACTGTATTAGATAAATTAAATAAAATTAATAATAGAAAAATAGTTATAGCAGGAAGTGCTAAATTTTATAAAGAAGCACTAGAATTAAAAGATGAATTGGAACATAAAAAATATATTGTATTAGATTATCCTAAAAAAATAGATGTATCTAATAAATATGAATATAAAAATGCATATGAATCTTTTTATAAAAACTTATCTAAAACAGATGATATTATTTTATTTAATTTAGATAAAAATAATATAGAAGGTTATATAGGATATGAATCTTTTGCTGAATTAAGTTATCTAATAGTTAAAAAATTAGAAGATGGATTGAATCATAAAATATATATTTATAAAATGCCAAGTGAAGAAGTTGGATGTTATGATGAAATAAAGCAATTCTTAGATTTAGGATATATTGAAATATATAAATAAAAACAAGTTTAATAACCTGTTTTTTTTATGATATAATCTTTATATATGGAGTGTGTTTATAATGATCAAACTTTTTGATAAAGATATGAAAGAAATAGAAATAAAAATCATTAATTATCAATGGCAATTATTTCCTTTAGATAATTTTTCTTCATTTGGTTTAAAAATGGATGATGAATATTTTCAAACAAGTGAACATGCTTTCCAATATTTAAAATTTATTGAAACTAATCCTGCAATAGCTAATAAGATAAAAGAAGCATATTCTCCAAATGAAGCAAGAGAAATAGCTTCTAATTTAAAAGAATATCGAGATCCTAATTGGTCTAAGAAAAAATATAAATGTATGGAAAAAGTATTAAGATTAAAAGTAGAACAAAATGAAATAGTACAAAATGTATTATTAAGTACTAATAATTATTTGATAGCAGAATGTTGTATTGATGAAGATACAGATTGGGGATTAGATAATAATAACAAAGGTAAAAATAATTTAGGAAAAATATGGATGAAAATAAGAGAAGAAATTAAAAATAAATAAAAGGGGTTTTAAAATGGATATTAGAGAAAAATTTATAAAAGATTTTCCTATTATAAAAGGTAATAAAAAAGAACCATATATAATTACATTTGATGCTTATACCGGTCAAGGTAAATCATATATATCAAAGATAATATCTAAATATGATAATTCTATTATCGTTAACAATGATGATCTTCGTTATTGGTTAAATGATTATAGTAAAACAAATGATTTATTACATGAATTACAAAAATATAGAATAAATGAATTATTAAAAAACAATAATAGTATTATTCTAGATAGTTGTTCATGTGTTAACTGGGATTATAAAAAAGAGTATTTAGATAAATCAGGATATAAGTATTATATAATTAGATTAGAATGTGATGATAATACTGTTAAAGAAAGAATAAATAAAAGATTAACTGAAGATAATACTACATCACATGGAACATATGAAGATTATATATGGATGAAAGAAAATGTATCTCATATAGATAATGTTGATTACATTATAGATACAAGTAGAGATATAGAAGAGCAAGTATTAGATTTTCTAAATAAATATAATTTAAATAATATTTAAAAAAGCAAAGTTAAAAGATAATGTCTATTATAATTTTGAGGTGAATTTATGAATTATAAATTGATTAAGTCATCCAATGATGATATTGAAAAATTGATTGACTATAAAAAGAAAACAATTTTTGAATATGCTAAAGATTTACCAGAAAATGAAATTAATAAGATAAATAATTATGTAAAAAACAATGTACCAAAACTACTTAATAATTATTCTAATATTGTTGTAGATAATAAAGTAGTTGGATGTTTATTATTAACTGATAAAGATGATGGTACATTGTTAGATGAAATATATCTTGAAGAAGAATATAGAAATAAAGGTATAGGAACTAATATTATAAAAGAAGTTATAAATAATAATGATATAATATATTTATGGGTATATAAAGAAAATATACAAGCTATATCATTATATAAAAAATTAGGCTTTGTAGTAATAGAAGAAACAGAATCTAGATATTACATGAAATATAGTAAATAAAAGATTTAATTGAGGAGAAAATAATATGAAAATTTATTATGGATTAACTAATGAAGAAGTAAAAGAGAAAAAGCTAATTTATACAGGTAAAAAAGGATTTAAATATAAAGGTGTTAATACTTCTTTAAATGGTTTAAAAAAATTTATAAAAGATAATAAAATGGAATCTATAATAAAATATTATACTATATTAGATTCAAGTATTTTTAATATTGATAATAGCATATTATTTGATGAGGAATATGACATGATTGCTGTTAAAATTCCATTTGAGTTTGAAATAACAAATATAAATAAATTATTTTAAAAAAGTATTAAAGCAGGTGAAAAAATGGAAAGAGTATTTAATAAATTGGTCAGAGATAATATACCTGATATAATTGCAAGTAATGGTGAAGAATCTGTTACGAGAAAATTAGCAGATGAAGAGTATAAAGTTGAGTTATATAAAAAACTTTTAGAAGAAGCAAATGAAGTTATAAGTTCTAATAATTCTGATGAAACAATTGAAGAACTTGCAGATGTGTTAGAAATTCTAAAATCTATTGCTGAATTAAATGGCAAAAAATTAGATGACGTTGTTGAAGTTGCAAAACAAAAGAGATTGAAACGTGGTGGATTTGAAAAGCGTATTTTTTTAGAAAAGACATATAAAAAATAATTAAAATTATCAAGAGAAAGTGTACAACATAAAGTGTATTTATAAGATTGCCATATGACCAGGTAACCTTTATTAATAATAGTAATATTACGATATATTACTGATTTAAATAAATCTATTATTTTGAGATAAAATATATATATAGACAAAACTCAACTTCTAGTTCGTGTTAATGTTTTGTGATTTAGAGTATATTTAAGTCATGAAAGGAGAAAACTATTATGGATCAAGAAAAAATAGGAAAATTTATTCAGGAAAAAAGAAAAGAACAAAATCTTACTCAAAGTGATTTAGCAGAAAAATTAAATATAACAGATAGAGCTATATCTAAATGGGAAAATGGAAATTGTTTACCAGATGCTGGAACAATGCCTGAACTTTGTAAAATATTAAATATTTCTATCAATGATCTATTTAGTGGAGAGATAGTAGATATGAAAGATAATGAGAAAAAGTTAGAAGAAAATTTATTAGAGATGACAAAAATTAAAGAACAAAGAGATAAGGAATTATTAACACTAGAAATATTTATTGGAGTAATTGTTTCAATAATAATGTTTGCATGTATTTTTATTGCTTCGTTTGCTGATATTAAAGATTGGTTAAGAGTAGTTTTAATTATAATTGGTATAATTCCATTTGCAATTGGTATTTCTTATGCTATAAGAATTGAACAAATTGCTGGATATTATGAATGCCCTAACTGTAATCATAAATATATTCCAACATATAAAAGTGTCTTATTTGCTATGCATGTTAATAGAACAAGAAAAATGAAGTGTCCTAAATGTGGCAAAAAAGGTTGGCACAAAAAAGTGTTGAAATAAATCGCACTATTAAGATATTAGGAATTGAGAAATCAGTTCCTTTTTTAGTAATATTGCAATAAGTTATAATTTTAAAAATTATGGTATAATATTAAGTGATAAAAAAATATTATGAGGTGTAATATGAGTAATGAGGAATTAATATCAATTTTAGAAAAAAGATTTATCAAAAATGAAAAAATGCATAAAGGAATTAATTGGGATGATGTTTTAAAAAGGCTAAACAATGAATCATTATTTTCTT
>CAMOID010000001.1 GCA_946615975.1 uncultured Caryophanales bacterium | reverse complement strand
TTGAAGAAACAAAAGCTTGGTGTGAAGCAAGAAATATTCAAGTAATAAAGAATTCAATATATCCAGATAGTGAATTATATTCATCTGACTATGCTGATGGAACAATAGTAACACAAAGTGTTGCAAAAGGTAGATTAGTTAAAGATGTTAAGAGCATAATCTTCAGTGTTCAATATGCTAAGAGAGAAGTTACTACTTCAGAAACTGTAACAAAACAAGGAGATAATACAAATAGTACTGAAGCAAAACAAGATGAAAATACAACTAGTACTGAAACAACAGAAAAGAAAACTGAAAACACTACAGAAAGTACTAAAGCACCAGAAGAAACAACTGAATAAAAAAAGAAGGATTTAATCCTTCTTTTAATTTGCAATAGTATCTTTATCTAACATATAGACTTTATATTTATACCAAATAGTTATATTAGTTCTACCAACACTTCTCATATATAAATCATTATTTAATTTACTATTCTTTATTTCTCCAGTAGTAGCATTAAATTCAATTGTAGAACCATTTACTATTTCTTCTCCATCAATTGTTAGATATAATTTATTATTCTTTATTTCAAACTTACAATCATCTTTATTACTATAAGGTATATTACTAAATTCTTCTATATTAAAGAATGTAATAGCCTTTTTATTATTATTAATTACATAATTCATGAATACTATTGCAATAATCATGATAAATGTAATAATACCTAATACTATACTTAATAACTTATTCTCTGGATACATACATTACCTCCTATTACATTGGATAAACATAATCTGCTATTTTCCAATAGTCTTTATAATTTAATACAATTTCAGCTTTCTTATAAACTATACCACTATTAACTTTATATGATATAGAAGCTTTTATTTCATTCTTATCAGCTTTATTTATAGATAATGTATTAATATCATAGTTATATGTAATATCAGTAACTAATCTATAAAATTTACCATTCCTTTTAATAAATACATCTTTATCTTTATATTTTAAATTTAATTCTTTATCATAATTGAATCTTACAAATAATTTATCTATATAATCTTCTAAATTATATAATTCAATATAAGTAGCACCATTTTCTACTATCTTATCTGTTTCTCCTTCTTTAGCTGCTTTATTAACAAGATCAGTATTAAATATACTATAATCATTTGTATCAAATAATGCATTAGCATATTTTAATAAACCAGTTACAATTTGTTTAGCTTTTTCATCATTTAAATCTTCATTTGATTTATAAATATCGTCATTTAAATTTATTTCAACATTATAATAAGGGCTATTTAAAGTTGAATAATCAATTGTAGTAGTTACAACTGTTGTAGTTGCTGTAGTTGTACTTGTAGTAGTAAATTGAGTTGATGTATTACCTGCAGTAGTCTCTAACTTAGGTAGTTGAGTATCACTTGTTTTATTACTTTTAGCTAATCTAATACACGAAATAACTAATATAATAAATACTATAGTAGTAACTATAATCATATATATATTTAATCTATCTAATTTAAATTTATCTTCCATGTTATCACCTATTCTAATTGTATCATTAAAAAGAATAATTAAAATAATTAATTAATATGATTAAAAAAATTTGACAAAAATATAATAAAGTAGTAATATATCATATCAGCAAAAGGGGTTATAGGTTATATATCCATTTGTTATGATATTACACGATGAAATGAGTCTATTTATCAATCATTTCATTCTCTCTGTTTTTGATAAAAAATTTATCATCTTCCTATCTAATAAATACATAGGATGCAACAGTAATATCATTAATAAGTTGCATCTTATGTATTACTTTATAAATACGAGGTTTAATACCTCTTTTTTTATGCATAAAAAAAGAGCTTTATTTAAGCTCTATTTTTTCTTTGTGTTTTTCTTAGCTGCAGTTTTCTTTGTTGATGTAGTCTTTGTTGTTTTCTTTGCAGTTGTTTTAGCAGTTGTTTTCTTAGCAGCTGGTTTCTTAACAGCAACCTTTTTAGCTACTACTTTTTCTTCAACTACTTCTTTCTTTGGTTCTTCAGTTGTTTCTTCTTCATCGTCTTCTTCTTCAGTTGGATAATAAACATCTGAATTATGTCTACCAAAGATGATAGCAATAATAACGATAACAACTAAACCAATTATTACATAACCAATAATATTATTTGTATCTTTTGAACTATTTTCATTTGCTTTAGATTCATCTGGATCAATTGAACCAGAACCAATACCAGCAACAATATCTTTATAATTTGCATCTGTGTATGCTTTCTTTAAAGCTGCTTTGATATCATCTGTAGCTTTCTTGTATGCTTCAGCTTGTGATGTTGGATTTGGGAATCCACTAAAATGTTGATCACCAATTACATATAATGGAACACCCATTTTATTTTCATCAGTAACGCCAAAATACTTAAATACACTAGTCATTAAAGTGGCATTTTCTTGATTATACCAAACTTCATATTTAACTAAATCATACATATAATTATATTCAGGATCTTTATCTAATTCAGATAAAAATGATAATAAGTCAGCACAATGTGTACATCCATTACCATGGAAAACATAGAAGTTAACCTTATTCCCTTCAATTTTAGCTGCAGTTGTTGTTGTAGTCTTTGTTGTCTTTGCACTAACAGCAACAAAAGGCATTAAAGCAACTATTAATACAAGTAATACTTTAAATACTTTTTTCATAACCATTTCCTCCTTCTAACACTACAATAATTATATCATATTATACGTAAATGTGTATAAAAATGTAATAAAAAAACGAGTTAAAACCCGTTTTATAATACTGAAGCAGTACTTATTCCTAATGGTAATCCTACTAGATACCAAAGTAATAGTAATGCTAACCAAACAATAGCAATTGATATAGCATAAGGATGAATTAATCTAATACATTTAACTGTACCAACATCTTTCTTACCATACTTTTCCATATATGCAACATATATAACAAAATATGCCATTGCAGGAGTAAGAGCATAACCTATACTACTTGCAGAACTAAATGTTAATTGAGCAAATTCAGGACTAAATCCAGCAGTCATCATAAGTGGAACTACTGAACTACTTAATATGTTCCATCTAGCAGCAAATGATGGTAATAATGGTGTTGTTATTAAACTAATAACGAATACTATTACTAGAAGTGGAATACCACCTACACCAATATTAGAAATACCATTTGTTAATAGACCAGTTAATAAATCGCCAATCTTTGAATATCTTAATAATGATATAAATAAACTACCAAAGAATAATAACATTATTACTTTACCAATTTCATCTAATGAATGTCCTAAGTAATCTGCAACATCTCTATGATTTTCAATATTTTTTGATCCTAATCCATATAAGAAACCAGCTATAAAAAATAAGAATGTAATAACAAACACATAGCCATCTGCAAAGAATGAATTATCACCGAATAACATATCAATATATCTTGCTTCTCTATAGTTTAATAAATTACCACCTAATGGTACATTAGGAATAATATTCCAAATGAAGAATATGATATATAAAATACAACCAATAGCAGCAAATAATAAACCTCTTTTTTCTTTTCTAGTAAGTTTTTCTTTATCTTCTACTATTTCTTCTTCATCTTGATATTTACCTAATTTAGGAACAGTAATTCTTTCTGTAATATATGTAATAATGATTGATGCAAATATTAATGCAGCAAGCATTATCCAAATATAACAATGTGTATTAATTGAATAATTTTTAGTTATAGTACTAGCAGCAATTTCAGTCATATTTGTTAATGTAGAATCAATACTACTCATACCAATATTAATTCCATATCCTAAACTTAGAGATGCAAATGATGTAACAATACCAGCCATAGGATTTCTTTTACCATACTTAAATAGTAATGCACTAAGAGGAATAAATATAACAAATGTTAAATCTCCAGTTATTGAAAATATTAAACATAATAATACTAAAATAAAAGTAACAAATGTCTTATTTAATTTCTTAGTTAAAACAAAGAATAAAGTATCAAGGAATCCACTTCTATCCATTATACCTAATCCAATTAATGTAATAAGCAATGTACTTAAAGGTGCAAAATCAGCAAAGTTTCTAACAGTTGTACTAAATACATATTTAATACCACTTAAACTAAGTAATGAATCTACTGTTATTAATGTTGATGTAAAATTACCTGTTCTAGAATTAATACTAGTATAAGTAACAGATGCACCAAATAAATCTAAAATACCACTTAATACAATAACGAATGCAGTTAATAGAATAAATGTCATCATTGGATGTAATATAACTTTATCAGACATTCTTTTAAACTTCTTCATTAATAACACCCTTTACTTTCTTTAAAAATTCTAATCTATCAATCATAACTTCATGTCCACATTTAAGGCATTTAATTTTAATATCAACACCTACTCTTGTAACAATCCATTTATTTTCACCACATGCATGTGGTTTTTTCATAACAACTTTATCATTTATATTTATATTATTTTTTTCCATGATTATACACCTCAATTTGAGTATATGGAATTTTTATCTTATTTTTATCAAAAGCTTTCTTAAATTCACTTAAAGCTTTTCTTCTAATAGCATATTTATCTTCACTATTAGAATGAACAACAACATAATGATCAACTGATGAACTACTTAAATTATTAACACCTAAATATTCACCTTTAGCAGCTGATATTTTCCATTCACTAATTCTATCTAATACTTCTTTAATTACTCTTACTACTTCTTCTTCATTTGCTTCATAAGCAACAGGTAATTCAATAAATACATTAGAATCTTTATAACTTAAATTTTTAATTTCTCCAATATTTCTATTTGAAATAATAAATACAGTTCCATCATATCCTTGAATCTTTGTAGATTTTAATCCAAATTCAATTACATGACCTTCAAATTCATTATATTTAACTAAATCTCCTATTACAAAGAAATTTTCAAATATAATAGAAATACCACTGATGATATCTTTTAAAGCGTCTTGTAATGCTAAACCTGCAATAGCACCTGCAATTCCTAAACCAGCAAGTAAACTAGTTACATCTAATCCCCATGCTGACAAACATACAATTAAACATACTAATGTAACTACATATTTAATAATATTACCAGCTAAGATATAAACTGTATTTCTTCTTTTTAATGTTATACTAGAAGCATTTTTTCTAACTCTTTTATTTATATATTTTTTAGTAATACCAACAATAATAAATGCAAGTACTATAGAAATAACTGGTACATAGAATTCTGGAGCAGTTAATACATCTCTAATAAATGTAGTTATAGGATTTGATTCAACAACATTATTAACTACTTCTTCACTTTTGTTAGCAATTTCAGAAATCTTTTCTGCACTTGGACTTAAAGTTGTAGTTGTTGTTGATATATCTTCAGTAATATTTTCTGCTACAGGCATCCCAGTAGAAGTCATAACTTCTAATAATTTAAACATATTATTCACCTACTTCGATATTAAGTATCTCCATGATGCGATCTAAGTCTTTATCAGAATCAAATGGAATAACAACTTTGTTTCCAGAAACTGTTACTTTATTTCCAGTTGCTTCTCTTAAAGCTTTTTCATATATTTTATGTCTTACATTAAACTCATTATTCTTTTTAATTGGGTTCTTTTTCTTAATTGTTTTATCTTCACTTGATAAAACTTCTAATTCATGAACACTAATACCATTATTTTTTATATCGTCTACTAATTCAAGAATCTTATCTTCATCTTCTATCTTAGATAATACTCTTGCATGAGACATAGAAATCTTTTTATTAGTAAGATCTCTTTGTACTTTTTCAGGTAATTTTAATAAACCTAAAATATTTGTTACATAACTTCTAGATTTATTAAATCTATTAGCTACTTCTTCTTGAGTAAGATTCATCTTTTCCATGAAGTTTTTATATGCTTTTGCTTCTTCAATAGGGCTTAAATCTTCTCTTTGAATATTTTCAAGGATAGCAATTTCCATCATTTCTTCATCATTAAAATCTTTAATGATTGCAGGAATAGTTACTTTACCAGCTAACTTAGAAGCTTTAGTTCTTCTTTCACCAGCAATTAATTCATATCCTTTAATACTTTTCTTAACAATAATTGGTTCTAATACACCATGATCTTTAATTGAATCAGCTAATTCACTTAAAGCTTCTTCATCAAAGTGTAATCTTGGTTGGTAAGGATTACTTCTAATTTCATCTAAAGGAATCATTACTATTTCATTTTCAGGAGTATTTTCAACAATAGATTTTTCAAAAGTATTAATATCTTTAATATCATTTAAATCTAATTGTTCACTACTAAATAATGCTTCTAATCCTTTCCCTAACGCTTTTCTTTTTTTAGTTTCTTCCATCTCTTTCAATAACCTCCTTAGCTAAGTTATTATAAGCTTCAGCAGCTCTACTAGTTGGGTCATATTCATTGATTGGTTCACCATGTGATGGAGCTTCAACGAATCTAACTAAACGTGGAATAATTGTATCGAAAGTATATTCTTTAAAGAATCCTCTTACTTCTTCTACTACCTCTAATCCTAAATTAGTTCTAGGATCTAACATAGTTAGTAATACACCTTCAATTTGTAATCTTGGATTTAATTTAGTTTGTGTTTGGATTATAGTTTCTAATAATTGAGTTATACCATCTAATGCAAAGAATTCACATTGTACTGGAATAATAACTGAATCAGACGCTACTAATGAGTTAGTAGTTAATAATCCTAATGATGGTGGACAATCAATTATAATATAATCAAATTCTTTTCTTAAAGGATCTAATACTTTAGTTAATTGTGCACTCATATTAAACGATCTATCTTGAGATTGTTTAGTAACTAATTCAATATCAATACCAGCTAAATTAATAGTAGCAGGCATTAAATATAAATTTGTAAATCTAGTCTTAATAACAGCCTTATGAGGTTCTGCTTCACCATTAAGACATTCATATATACTAGCGGTAATATCACTTTTATTAACACCTAAACCAGTAGAAGTATTACCTTGAGGGTCTAAGTCTACAAGTAGAGTTTTTTTGCCTAATTTACCTAATGCAGCAGCTAAATTTATACTACTTGTTGTCTTACCTACTCCGCCTTTTTGATTAACTAATGATATAACCTTAGCCATATAAAATCACTGCCTTTACAAATTTTGTCTTCATATAAAATTATACCATTATATTATATAAAAATAAACGAAAAAAAGAGTAATAATACTCTTTTAATAACATGTAACATCATTTAATTTTTCTTCATTTAAAGTTGCAAAATTGTTCTTCAAATCAATAGTGGTTTTATATACTTTATTTTTATTACAATAATACAATGATAATTGTCCATCAGCATATTCAGGATATCTCATATTAGTTATATGATCACCATTTAAATATCCAGATATATAGTTTTTAATATCTTTTATATTCTTACCTTTTCTACTGTAAATTTTCATTATTCCTGGTTCAATTCCAGCTTTATTCATAGATAAAATAACATAATTATCTTGAACAATAATATAATAATCATTTGGTCTAGTAGTATAGTCATATGTACTAGAAGCAAACGTATATAAATTGAATGTAATATCATCAATTGTCATTAATGCTGAACCACTTTCACATACTTTATTTTCTTCATCATATGTAGCACATTTGAAAGTAAATATAGCATCATTATAACCTACTTCAACATTATACTTTTTAACTAATTCAGTATCACTTAAAATTCGTGCAAGTGATGCTTCAAAATTAGTTTCTACTTGAGAAGTAGTAACTGTTGTTGTAGTTTCAGTAGTACTATTTGTAATAGAAGAAGTAACATCAGAATTATTTTCTTCTTCTACATTTCTTTTTATAGATAGTATATGTAAAAATACTAGCATAAATATAATAGCTATTAAAAAGAACAAAAATAACAAAATAAATGATGAAGTTGAATTATTAGCTTTAATTCTTTTCATATCTATTACACCTCTAGAATGATTATACCAAAAAGAAAAAGAAGATTCTACTAATCTTCTTTCTTTTCTTCTTTTTCACCATTTAAGGCACTTTCAAGTTGCTCTTTAGTCATTTTAGTATAGCCTTTAATACCAGCTTCTTTAGCTAATTCTTTAAGTTTCTTTAAAGATTCATCTTCTTTATCTGATATATGACCAGTTTCAACTAATTCTTCAATTTCTTCTTTAGTAATTGTTTCTCTTTCCATTAATGCATCAGATATAGCCCAAACTAATTTTTCATTTTTCTTTAAGATTTTCTTAGTTTCAACTAAACATCCATCGATAATCTTTTTAACTTCTCTATCGATTTCTAATGCAACTGCATCAGAGAAATCTCTATTCTTATTATAATCTCTACCTAAGAATACACCTTCACTCTTTTCTTCTAATTGGATAGGTCCTAAATCAGACATACCATATTGAGTAACCATGTTACGTGCAATCTTAGTAGCTTTACTAAAGTCATCAGATGCTCCAGTAGTTATTGCATTTAAGAATAATTCTTCAGCGCATCTACCACCAAGTAAACCTGTAATTTGATCTAATAATTCTTGTTTTGTTCTTACAGCCATCTTTTCTTCTTTTGGCATCATCATAGTGTATCCACCAGCAACACCACGAGGAATAACTGTAATCTTATGAACATCTTCTGCATTTTCTAGTTTTAAACCAATAACAGCATGACCAGCTTCATGAATAGAAACTAATCTCTTTTCTTTATCAGAATATTTTCTAGAAGTTTTAGCAGGTCCCATTAATACTCTATCAGTTGCTTCATCAACTTCCATCATAGTAATAGCTTCTTTATTACGTCTAACTGCAAGTAAAGCAGCTTCATTTAATAAATTTTCAAGATCAGCACCAGAGAATCCAGGAGTTCTCTTAGATAAATTTTCTAAGTTGACTGAAGGTCCTAAAACTTTACCTTTAGCATGAACACCTAAAATAGCTAATCTTTCTTTTTGATCAGGTAATGAAACAGTAACTTGTCTATCAAATCTACCTGGTCTTAATAAGGCTGGGTCTAATACGTCAGGTCTATTAGTTGCAGCAATTACAATAATACCTTCATTAGCACCAAAACCATCCATTTCAGTTAATAATTGGTTAAGTGTTTGTTCTCTTTCATCATGTCCACCACCTAAACCAGTACCTCTTTGTCTACCAACAGCATCGATTTCATCGATGAAAATTAAACAAGGAGCATTATGTTTAGCTTGTTTGAACATATCTCTAACTCTTGATGCACCAACACCAACAAATAATTCAACGAAATCTGAACCACTTATAAAGTAGAATGGTACATTTGCTTCACCAGCAACAGCTTTAGCAAGTAAAGTTTTACCAGTTCCTGGAGGACCTACAAGTAATACACCTTTAGGTATTCTTGCACCCATTTTTTGGAATTTCTTTGGATTCTTTAAGAAATCAATAAGTTCAGCAACTTCTTGTTTTTCTTCTTCTAATCCAGCAACATCTTTAAATCTAACTTTTCCACCATCTTCAGATAATTTAGCTCTTGATTTACCAAAATCAATAGAGCTTGAATTACCTTTAGACATTGATTTAAATAAGTAAATAGTTGCACCAACTATAATAACAATTGGAACAACGTTTACTAGGATAGATAACCAAGCAGCATTTCCTGGATCTTTTTCAACTTCCCATTTAAATTCATTAGTTTGTTGATATTTTGCTATAGTTTCATTTGTTACTTCAGTATTAGGTACATTTACTGTGAAATATTCATTATTTTGATAATCATTTAATTTACCAGTAATGTATAATACACCATCATTTTTTCTTTCTGATGTAGTGATTTCAGTAACTTTATTTTCACTTAAATATTGTAATAATTCGTTATAAGTTATGTCATGTGGTTTATTATTTCCTAAACCAAATACAAGAAGAATAACTGCGATAACTACTATTAAAACAACATAAGGAACAAATTGCTTATAATTATTCTTTTTCTTCATCGTTTTTCTCTCCTTTTTCGTACTTTACTATTATATCATAATCCCCATTAATTGCTATATCAAATTTGCTTTTTTTAAGCCCTGGTATGAAAATAACAGTTCCATTGCTGTCTATTATAACAGGATAAATATCACGTTTGTCGTTTTCTATCTTACTATCAATAAAAATATCGTTTACTTTTTTACTACCATTCATATTTTTTACATGAATTTTGTCTCCATTTTCTCTAGTTCTAACTATAAGTGGTAACTTAATATCTTTACTATTTAATCTAATAATATTGTTTGACGTATCATTATCATCTTTATCAATTAGTTTTATTACACCTAAAGGTGTATCAACTTTATCTACTAATTCATATTTGTAACTATTATTAGATAATTTAATATTGTTAAACAATAATTTATCATATTTCTTAGTAATAGTAATATTAGGTAACACTAAATCAATATTAGGTTTATTACTATTAATCATCTTTAATATTTCATTAATATGATTATCATCAATTAAATATAAATCATCTGGATAATATATTCTAATGACTTCTCTTAATAATTTGTCTTTAATAAAATCATCTAACTTATTAAATTTGTTAATATCTAATGTGTTATCAACAAACATATCGTCCATATATTGATATACTAATTTATTAACAAAATCATAATAACCTTGAGCTTCTTCATGAAATTTAAGGAATTTTAGATGAACATTCTTATATTCTTCTTTAAGAATAGGTAATACATTCTTTCTATATCTATTTCTTAAATGTTCATCAGTCATATTAGTAGCATCAATATAATATTTAATATTCTTTTCTTTTAAATAAGATTCAATATCATCTTTAGTCATATATACTAAAGGTCTTACAATCTTATAATCTTTCTTATCAGTAATAATATTAAATCCTGCATATCCATTTAATGTTGATCCTCTTACTAGTCTTAATAGAATAGTTTCAATCAAATCGTCTCCATGATGTGCAGTAAACACATATTTTGCATTATACTTTTTAACTAATTTCTTAAAGAATTCATATCTTTTTTCTCTAGCTCTAAGTTCAGTATTTACCTTAGGTAAATCATGTAATTCAGTACCTTCAAATATAATATTATTATCTTTGCAATATTGTTCTACATATTCATATTCTTCTTTAGATTCTTCTCTTAGATTATGATTAACATGTGCACAAACACATTTATAATTTAAGGAATTTAACACATATAAAAGAAGCATGCTATCAGGTCCACCTGAACACGCTACAATAATATAATCATTATCACTAATATTTAATGATTTAATTAACTCAATGCTTTCCTTCATATATATCCCTCAAATTAAAGATAGTATACTTTATTATTATGAAAATAACAAGAAAAAAAGACCTTATTTTAAGGTCTTCTTTAATGATTCTGGATAGCTATATACTCCTACTTTTGAACTTTTTAATTCATCATATTCTTCAACAGTTTCTTCTTCTTGAGTAAATATTACTTCACCATCTTTAACATATTCTTCTTTAATAACAGTGGTTTTTTCAATGCCATCGCATATAGATATTCCTTTTGTAACATCTACATCTGCATCCATCAATAAATCAACTACTTTATCTGGTTCAGTTTCATCAACCATTAAAGCTAATTCATCAACTTTATTTTTTGATACAAATAATTTATGTTGATGTTGTAAACTTTCTAAATATGATGCAAGATAAAATCCCATTAATGGATAATTACTTTCTAAATCTCCAAATCCTTTAGATTTCATTAATCCATATGCAGCCATTCCTAATAAAGAAGCAGCAGTAAATATTACAGTTTCTCTTTTGTTAATAGCTTTGATCTTTCTTACATTATTTAAATCTTTTCTTAATGAATTTTCGTAATAATAATAGTGTTTTTTCATGTTTTCCCCTCACGTAAGCACTATTGTATCACTTCTATAAACAAATGCAAGAAAAAAGGAACCAAATATTGGTTCCATAGAAAACATATTAACGTTTTGAGAATTGTGGTGCTCTACGAGCTTTTCTAAGACCATATTTCTTACGTTCTTTGATTCTTGGGTCTCTAGTAATTAAACCTTCAGCCTTTAAAATCTTTCTGTAAGAAGAATCACTGTTAGGATCAGTGTCTTTATCGTATGCTAATAATGCTTTAGCAATAGCTAGTCTGATAGCTCCAGTTTGACCAGAGTATCCGCCACCTCTAACTACAACTTCGATATCAAATGAAGTTTCGTTATTAGTAACAACTAGTGGTTGCTTTAAATCCATAACTAATACTTCGAATGGTAAATATTCGTTTACATCAACACCATTAACTGTAATTTTACCAGTTCCTGGAGTCATTTTAACTTGTGCAGTTGAAGCTTTTCTTCTTCCGCTTGCTGTTATAACTTTACTCATATTCTACCCTCCTACTACATTTCAACCTTAACAGGTTTTTGAGCTTGTTGTTCATGTTCAGGTCCAGCATATACGAATAATTTCTTACCCATAGCTCTTCCTAATCTTCCTTTTGGAAGCATTCCTTTAACAGCTCTTTCAATTAATTCTTCTGGATATTTTTCAATCATTTCTCCAGCAGTTCTAGTTCTTAAACCACCTGGGAAATCTGAATGATTGTAGTATTTCTTATCAGTTAATTTCTTTCCTGTAAGATTTACTTTATTAGCATTAACAACGATAACATAGTCTCCACAATCGATATGTGGTGTATAAGTAACTTTTCCCTTACCTGTAAGTAAGTTAGCTACCTTTGTACAAAGACGTCCTAATGTAACGTCTGTTGCATCGATTACATACCAATTACGTTTAACTGTTTCCTTTTTTTCCATGAATGTACTTTTCATAATTTATTTTCCCTTTCCAAATCTTTTTCCGTTGAAACTTCCCACATTTCAAAAGAATTCGATTTAAAAAATGTACCATTTAACATTATATGTGATTAAAGGCTTAAAGTCAAACATTTTTAGGTATTTTCTTATATTTTACTTATAATTTACCTTAGTTAAATATAAACCACATGCAGGTGCTGTTACATACCCGCATATATTCTTCTTTGCTTCAAGTGTTTTTTTAGCATCAATTGGTTCTATTTTACCTCTTCCAACATCTATTAATATACCAACTAGGTTTCTAACCATATATCTATAAAAACTCTTTCCATCAAATTTAAACTTAATAATATTATCTTTCTTAGATATTGTTATTTTATAAACAATACTATTATAGTTTTCTCTTTCACCAGCAGTAAATGCTTCATATGAATGCATTCCACATAAATATTTAGCTGCTTTTCTCATCTTTCCAATATTCAATGGTTTATTATAGTTATAAATATAATCATTTTTAATTGGATTATATTCTCCTACATTTAAATAGTATTCATATGTTTTAGAAACACAGTCAAATCTAGCATGAAAATCTTCATTTACTTCTTTAACATAATTAATATAAATATAATCATCTAATAAACTATTCATTGCATCTTTTAATCCATCACATGGAATATTATTAGATAATTCAAAATGAGCTTTTTGATCTAGTGCATGTACACCTCTATCAGTTCTACCTGCACCTTTAATAGTAATATCTTCTTTAGATATCTTCTTTAATACTCTTTCAATCTCACCTTGTATTGTTTTTAATTTAGGTTGTCTTTCAAATCCATAATATTTAGATCCATCATAACTAATACTAACTAAGTATTTCACTTTCCAACACTCCTATAAATATCCTTTAATAATTCTTTATTATCTAATGTAATATTTAAATCTGCACCTTTTCTATTTGCCATATTAATAAATTTAATTATCTTTGGTTCTTCAAGTTTAATTGGTTCATCAAATACATCTTTTAAGAAACCACGATAAACTTCTTTTTTATTGTTAATAACTATTAATTCATCAACCAAACCATCTAAAAATAATAAATCTTTAGTAATAACTACAATATTCTTATTACTCTTACATAATTCTTTAATAATTTGTTTAACATGTCTTACTTCTTTATAAGACATTCCTACTTCAATATGATCAAATATAATATTATCAATATTATTTAATAATACATATGTTAATAATACATATTTAAATGTTACTTTACTTATATCTTTAATCTTATAATTTAATATACTTTTATCTATATCTAGGAATGCTAAAATATCATATATTCTTTTATTCATTCTTAAATGTCCACCATTTAAGAATTTAGATACTTTCCATTCATCATCATAATTAATACCATATGTATCAATATCATATAAATTTAAATCTAATAAATCTCCATAGAAACCTATTATCTTTCCATTTCTAAAATCAGCAGGCATCTCTTTTGAATATACTATTTCCATAACTTAGACACCAACTTTCCTTCATCAGTCATTACTTTATCTATTAAATTATATAGTATTAAGTTTTGACTTAAATCTACTATAAATGGTAACTTTAATCCTATATATGGTAATATGCTATTACCATTTAAAACTGATTGTACATTAGAATTCATAATTGATTTCATATTGTTCATAACAACTACATTATCAGCTTTTAATAAGAATTCTGTATTAGTAGTAACATATATTAAAGAAATATTATTATCTTTAATATAATCTAATATTTTATCTATTCTTTTATCATCCAAATAACTCATTAAATCATCAATAGCAATTACTTTAGGATTAATAATTAAATATGATAATATCTTTATCATCATTCTATCTTCCATATATAAGCTATCTAAATATTCATGTTCTATTTTCTCTAATTTAAAATATTTTAATATATCTTTAATCTTTTTATCTATTTCAGATAAATTATATCCTAATTCACTTAAATGAAAGGATAATTCATCAATTACAGTATCAGTATAATGAATATCATCGTCTAATACACATACTAAATTATTTCTTAAAAAAGTAATATCATATTCTTTAATATTAATATCATCTATAAATAAATCTGAATTATCTATCTTATTACATAATTTCTTTAATAAAGTTGTTTTACCAGAGTTAGTTGGACCAATAACAGCAGTTATTAATCCATTTAGTTCGATATTAACATCCATTTTCTTAACCACTAATTTATCCATAATATCCCCCGCCTAATAAATACGTTTTTTATTATAACATTAAATGAAAAAAAAAGAACCATAAAATGGTTCTTTATTTATTTTTTATTACTTTAATAATACCTGTTTCAGATTCTTTTTCATGTAATTCTTCACCATAGTTTAATGCTAAACCTAATACAAACATATAAGAAATAAAATATAACCAAATCATTAGTAAAGCTAAGTTACTAAGAGATGAATATAATAAGTTATATGTAACCATATTATGTGAAGTATAACTATAGAATAAAGTAATAAAATACCATCCTATAGATGTAACAAATGCTCCTGTTCCTATATTAGTTTTATCTCTAACTCTATCAGGAGCAAAATTATAAAATACTCTTAAGAATACATATATAACTAATATAGAAAATATTGGATATGCAATACTATATATATTTATTAATAAACCATATCCAGGTATTTCTTTTAACATTTCTAATAAGTTTTGACTAAATACAGGAAATATTAACATAAATATAATTAATAGAACTATCATCAAAGTCATGAATATAGCTTTAATTCTTCTTTTTAGCCATGTAGATTGATTAATACCATATATTTGATTAGATATAAGTATTATTGTATTACATCCATTAGTAGCTATATAAAACATCCATATAAAGATGATTACAAAACCTAATCCTAAACCACCTTTAAAATTTGGTACTAACAATTCTACAGCTCCAGGAATAAATCCTAACATATCTAATACTGAATCTACTTTTATTTCAAATAAACCTGCTATATATGAAGCTAAAGTAACAATTGGAACTAAAGATAGAAGTATAAAGAAAGCTAATTGACCAGGTAATATACCCATCTCCGGTTTTATTATAATTGACCAAATACTTTTAGTATATTTCTTAAATCTATTTTTAGCTTTAGTAATAAACTTATTACTATTTTTCATGATGTTCCTCTTCTAAATCCTTATTCTCTCTCATCTTAATAGAAGCTTCATTAAATGCATCTTCTACTAATTTAGTATCATTTTCAATCATTGAGAATCCCATAGCTACACCATAATCATGTGGTAATTTCTTGAATCCTTTAACTAATCTCTTCATGTAAGATAATACTTGTTTTTCAGAATAACCAACCATATATACAAAGAACTCATTTCCATCTGTTCTCATTATTTCTGAATTATCAACTTGAGTACGAATTAAAACATTAGAAACAGCTTGTATTTGCTTATCTCCTTCTTCATGACCAAGTAAGTCATTTAATTCTTTAACTCTATTACAATCTAATACTATACATGCTTGAGGATAAACTCTATTTTTATTCCATACTTTAATCTTTTCATTATAGTAATTTCTATTCTTTAAAGAAGTTAATAAATCAATATATTTAATTCTATCTTCTTTCTTAACTTTAGTATTTAAATTTAATTTTCTCTTCTTCTTAAATACAAATGTAGATAATAAAATAGCACTACCAATAACTACTAAAACAGTAAATGCAATATTAGTAATAATAGTTCCTCTTTTATTTACTTTATTATAAGTAGTAACACCCATTCTTACTAAATCTGATGGATCAATAGTTTTAGTATAAGCACTAAATAATCTATAGAAAGGATCAGAATCATTTTCATATCTAAATGCATAAGTATTATCAGTTAAATATCCTCTATATCTAACAGAATAATTATTATTATTTTTATAAACATAATATGTTACTACATTTTCATCTAATATAATTATATGTTTACCTTTTAAAAGTCTTCTTAAATCAGAAGTATTTTTATAAGTCTTAATTGTTATACCATCTATATCTTTGATAGCATCAAATAAATATGAATTTTCTTGAACATATACTTCTTGATTTGCTAAACCACTTATATTTGTTAATGATAAATCTATACTATTATCAGCAATAATTTCATAATTAATTGTATTTAATGCACCAGCATCAATATAATTAGTTGTTAAATTATAGTAGTTATAATATAAATTAATTTTATTTTCGATAGCAGCTTTAGCTAATTCTTCTGGATTCTTATATTTCTTAAATGTAAATTCAACATTTGAGAATTTACTAAATGAATTTAAATATTGAGCAGTTATACCACCGTATTCACCACTTGCAAGTATTTCATATGGAGCATTCTCAGCAAATCCATATACATATGTTTTACTTGTTAATTGAGCTTCTTCAGCTTCAGTAATTCCTAATTGTTTAACAAATAAGTTATAGTTATTTTTATCATAAGAATCATTATATTTCTTTTCTTTCCAAGAATTGAATGTCTTCTTTAAAATATTATTATACATATCATTATCAGATAATCTAAAATAATAATATCTATTTAAATCACTTATATGATAAATAATATTAACTCTATTAGAAATAAGTTTATCTTTATATTCATTTAATGGAACAATAGCATATGCTACATCACCATTTCCTAATGCTTCAGTAATAGCATTATATGATTCATAAGATTTAAAATGATCAGCACTAACACCATAATAATTAGCAACAATATCTAAGCTAGTATTTAAAACACCAGCTTTTAAATCTTTAATTTTAGAACCATCATTTATAATTCCATTAGTTTTACTTATTAATACATAATGATCTTTATATAATAATAAACTATTACTATCCCAACTATTTGAAACATAGAAACCATATCCTTCAGATTCAGTTAAATAAGAAATAGTATTTTTATTAACATCTATTCCTAAATCATCACTTACATAATTAACAAAATCAAAGAATACACCTGCTCCTGTATTACCAAACACTGGTAAATCATTAGGAATAGCAATTGATAATACTTTAGATTTATTATTATCTAACCATTCTTTTTCTTTTATAGATAATGAATTTTCATCAACTAAAATTGTATATAATCCAATACCTATACCAGTTACTATAGCGACAGCTATAATAACAATTATAACCACCTTTTGCCATCTTCTCATAGTTTTTCACCTATTTTCTTTTATTGCTCTGCTTTATCTTGATTTAAATTATAATTAGCCCAAGATATAACAGTTTTACCTCTACCTTTAGATCCAAAATATGAACCCATATCTTTTCTATTTACTATAAATTGAATATCACAAGTATCTTTAGTGTAATCACTTATAACTTCTAATGAAGAAGTTGCAATACCTTGAATAGTTTCATTTGAAACTGAAGCATCTACTTCAAATTCAACATATACAATCTTTCCTTGAATTCTAACATTAGATTTAATAATACCTTCTTTATTAGAATACCAATCTTTAATTGCATTAACATCTTTTTCTACTTCTTCTGTTTTAACTCCTTCAAGTCTAACACCATAAGAATCACCTGCAGCTTGATGTATAAAATATACTAATACACTTCCACCTAATAATAATATACATAAAAATGATACCATCATTAGTATGCAATATATTCTATTGTTTCTATAAAATTTTTTAATTGTTCCCTTTTTAGACATAATATTTCACCTCGAAATTTGATATATAAATTATATCATATTCTAATAACATAATACATAGAAAAAGTAGAACTTATTTAGTTCTACTTCTTCTTTTTTTCTTTTTAGTTTTACTCTCTTTATTAAGAATATATATACATCTTACACCAACAATACCATCTATTACTTGATTTAAAACTGATACATAAGCACCATTTATAAAGTCATAGAAAACACCATCAATACAAGTTAGTAAACCAATTACTTTTATATTCATTATTTTCTTAGTCCATAATGCTATAGCATATACAATAATATTAATAATAGGAATAATATCTAATGGACCATTAACAATTTTATAATTTAATAATATAACTAAAACTATATATATTAATAATATATACACTGGGACATTTTTCTTAAATTTTGAAAATACTATATTTCTTACTACAGCAATAATACAACATAAAGCACCAGACCAAGCTCCTAATAAACAATATTGTATAACAGATAAACCATTACAAATACCATTATAAATATAAACTTTTTTAGTACTTAATTTAGTATTACCATAAATATTAAGTAAGAATACCAAAGCCCCTAATATTTGTACTATTACAAATACTACATTAATTTTCATTTATCATTTCCTTAAATTTTTCTTCATCCCAAATAGTAATACCTAGTTCTTGTGCTTTATCTAATTTAGATCCAGCAGCTTCTCCAGCAATAACAACATCAGTTTTCTTAGAAACAGAACCAGATGCATTACCACCTAAATTCTCAATTATTTCTTTAGCTTCATCTCTAGTAAATGATTCTAAGCTTCCGGTTAATACAAATGTCTTACCAGCAAAGTTATCATTTGTTTGAACTTCACTTCCAAGGTATTCCATGTTAACACCTTCAGCTTTTAAATCTTTTATCATTTGAATATTATCTTCATTTCTAAAGAAATCATATATAGATACAGCAATAATATCACCTATATCTTTAATACTAACTAAATCTTCTTTAGAAGCATTAATGATATTATCTATATTTTTATATCTCTTAGCTAAGATTTTACCAGTCTTAGCTCCAACATTTCTTATACCAATAGCAAATAATAATTTTTCTAAACTATTCTTTTTACTATTTTCAATACTAGTTAATAAATTATCTATAGATTTATTACCAAATCCTTCAAGTAATTTTAATTCTTCTTTAAAATCACTTAATCTATAAATATCAACAAATCTATTTATATAATTCATATTATAGAAATCTTCTATAATAGCATCTCCTAAACCTTCTATATTCATAGCTTCACGTGAAGCAAAATGAATAAGTGATTCTATATCTTTCTTAGCACATTTATCATTCATACAATAATAAAATGCATCTTTTTTAACTAATGTACTTCCACATATAGGACACTTAGTAATCATCTTAAATGGTTCAGATCCAGAAGGTCTTTTATCTAATACAACAGATTCAACTCTAGGAATTACATCTCCTGCTTTTATAATTTTAACTGTATCTCCTACTCTTATATCTTTGGAAATACAATAATCTTCATTATGAAGAGTAGCTCTAGATATAAGTGAACCCATAACCATAACTGGTTCTAATACTGCATTAGGAGTAACAGCTCCAGTTCTTCCAACAGTAAATATAATATCATTTAATTTTGTTTCAACTTCTTCAGCAGGGAATTTATAAGCACATGCCCATTTTGGATATCTTATAGTATTACCCATTATTTCATGTTCTTTTAAATTATTTAACTTAATAACTACACCATCTATATCATATGGTAAGCTACTTCTAAGTTCTCCTTTTTCATGAATAAATTGCATTACTTCATCAATATTATGTACTAACTTATTATTTGGATTAACTCTAAATCCTAAATCTTCCATAAATTTTAATGCTTCCTCATGAGTCTTAATTCCATAATCTTCTGGATTAGGTAAATGATATATCCATACTTCAAGATTTCTTTTAGCAGCAATACTAGAATCTAATTGTCTTATAGATCCAGCTGCAGCATTTCTACAATTCTTAAGTAATGGTTCTCCATTCTTTTCTCTTTCTTCATTTAATTTATTTAAAGTATCATGAGACATATATATTTCTCCACGTACTTCAATATCAATATCTTTATTTAAATTTAATGGTACTTGTTTAATTGTTTTAACATTATTAGTTATATCTTCACCAATAATACCATTACCTCTTGTAGCACCACTTATTAATTTTCCATGTTCATATCTTAATGAAACAGATAAACCATCTATCTTAAGTTCACATACATATTCTGGATTAATACCTTCATCTTTTATACGTTTATCAAATTGAATAATTTCATCTTCATTAAAAACATCTGCTAAAGACATCATAGGAATATTATGAGTAATCTTTTCAAATTTATCTAAGATTATTCCACCTACTTTAGTAGTTGGAGAATCATCTCTCTTCCATTCAGGATGAGTCTCTTCTATTTCATAAACTTCTCTTAAATAATTATCATATTCTTGATCTGTTAATGTAGTAGCATTATCCATTACATGATATTCATAGTTAGCTTTATTTAATAATTCAACAAGTTCATTATATCTGTCTATATTCATAATATT
Source organism: uncultured Caryophanales bacterium (assembly GCA_946615975.1). GTDB lineage: Bacteria > Bacillota_I > Bacilli_A > RF39 > UBA660 > UBA6985. The sequence goes on along the minus strand of CAMOID010000001.1, from coordinate 155,288 downwards.
CACCTATATATATATTATATCAAATTATACATATTTAAGCATTAAAAAAGCACTTATTCTACAGTGCTTTTTAGTTCCATAAATTTTCAGGATATACTCCCTTTTCAATTTCTTTTTTAATAAATTCTTTTAGATATTCAGCATCTTCTTTATAAGTCATACCTACCCATATAGAATCTGTAGGAATATCTAAGATAATATTACCTTCTCTTATATATTCATCCATGATATCTGGTAATAACATTTCATAAGTAGCTAAGTTATCTTTATGTTTTTCAAAATCAGATTTCATAGTATCACCAATTTTAGTAATCATATCAGGTGTAAATCCATTTAATAACATTGAACAAGAATTATCTTTTTCAACATAGAATTCAGGAATTGATTCATCAAGTGGAGTACATTTTACTTTATCTCCTTCTAATACACATGATGATTCAATTATAGAATTTATAACTCCATCAGTTGATTTAATAATACCTCTTTTAACTGCTCCATTTTCAGATAAAGTATCAGCTACATGATAACCAATTACACATGAATGATTTGTATCTAATCCTTTAGCTAAATCTTCAAATCCTTTATCTCCATAGAAATCATCTGCAGTTATTACTCCAAAGTTTCCTTCTATTTCATTACGTGCACAATAAATTGCATGTGCAGTTCCCCAAGGTTTTTCTCTTCCTTCTGGAACTTCAAATCCTTCAGGAATATCATCTAATTTTTGGAATGCATATCCAACTTTAATTTTTCCTTCTATTCTTTTTCCAATAGTACTTTTGAATAAATCTAAGTATTCTTCTCTAATAATAAAAACTACTTTAGTAAATCCATATTTGATAGCAGAATAAATAGAATAATCCATGATGAATTCATCATTTGGTCCAACTGGATAAGTTTGTTTCATTCCACCAAATCTAGATCCCATTCCAGCAGCTAATACTACTAATGTTTTTTCCATTTTTTATCACCCAAACTTATTATAAAACAAAAAAAGATTTATTACTAAATCTTTTTTATACTCTTATGATTTTTCATCAATTTTTTTACACCAGTTTTAAATGCTACATCTATCAATGATCCATCAACTTTAATAACAACACCTAATCCTAATGTTTCATGTTCAATAGTATCACCTTGTTTAATATCTTCATTAGAACCTTCATTATACATCTTACGTGTATCAATTCTTTCTTGATATGTCTCACCAGGAATATTATTAATTGTTTCAACATATTCTTTATCTATTTCATCAATAAATCTAGAAGGCATATTATTATTTTCTCTACCATATAACATTCTTCGTTTAGCATTAGTTAAATAAAGTAATTCTTTCGCTCTTGTTATACCAACATAGCAAAGTCTTCTTTCTTCTTCTAACCCATCTTCTTCTAGTAAAGCATTAGAATGAGGGAATATTCCTTCTTCCATACCTACTAAGAATACTACACCAAACTCTAAACCTTTAGAGCCATGAAGAGTCATTAATGTAACTTCATCTCCATCTTCTCTATGTTGAGACATATCAGCTACTAAAGATATTTCTTCTAGGAATTCTCCTAAATCTACTGAACCTTCAACTGATTCAAAATTTTCAGTAACAGATTTAAATTCCATTAAGTTATCTAATCTTAATTCGTCTTCTAATTTAGCATCTTGTGTTAAATCTTTATCTATTTCAGCTTTAACAATAATATCATCAATTAAATCAGTTAATGACATTTTTTGACTATCTTCAATTAATTCACCAATTAAATTTTTAAACTTAATTTCTTTTGGAGTTGATAATGCATCAAACATTGAACAACTATTACCTTCAGCATATGCTTCTAGTTTATCAACAGCAGCATCACCTATACCTCTTTTAGGATAGTTAATAATTCTTCTTAAAGAAATATTATCATTTGGATTATATATTAATCTTAAATATGCAATTAAGTCTTTAATTTCTTTTCTATTATAGAAATAAATACTACCCACAACTTTATAAGGAATATTATTAGCAACTATTTCTTCTTCAAATACACGTGATTGTCCATTTGTTCTATAAAGAATAGCTATATCACTTCTCTTATATCCATCTTTAAGTAATTTCTTTATTTCATCAACAACTTGTTTAGCTTCATGTCTTTCATCATAGCTACGCATGTATTTAACTTTAACACCATCGCCTTTTTCAGACCATAGTTTTAAATCTTTTCTATTAACATTATTTTTAATAACACAGTTTGCAGCATTTAATATATTATTTGTACTTCTATAATTTTCTTCTAATTTTATAACATGACAATTAGAATAATCATTTTCAAAGTTAATTATATTTTTATAATCGGCTTGTCTAAAAGCATATATACTTTGATTCATATCACCTACAACAAATATATTTTTATATTTATTAGCAAGTAACTTACTTAATTTATATTGAACTGGGTTAGTATCTTGATATTCATCTATTAATATATATTGATATCTATCTTGATACTTTTCTAGTATATCAGCATGATCCCTAAATAATTCTACAGGTTTCATTAATAAATCATCAAAGTCTAAAACATTAGATTCTGATAATATTCTTTGATATGTATGATAAATATCTACACACATCTTATCAAATTGAGTATTCCATACTCTATCCATTTCAGCATCTGTCATCATTTCATTTTTTATTAAAGATATTCTATTTCTTACAGCATATGGACTAAACTTTTTAGGATCAATATTATTATTCTTTAATATTTTTTTAATAATTGATAAGCTATCTTCTGAATCAATAATAGTAAAATTATTATCTAATCCACATAATTGATAATTCTCTCTTATTATTCTTAAACCAAATGAGTGAAAAGTACCAATAAAAGATCTAACATCACCAATCATATTAAATACTCTATCTCTCATTTCACCAGCTGCTTTATTAGTAAAAGTAATAGCTAAAATATTATAATCTTTTATTCCACTTTCAATTAAATTTGCAATTCTAGTTGTTAATACTTTAGTTTTACCAGAACCAGCTCCAGCCATTACTAGACATGGTCCATCTATGTGTTTAACCGCTTCTAATTGTTGTTCATTTAATCCGTTGAAATTTACCATGTCTTTTCCTTCTTCCATTTAAATATTATAACAAATATCATATATATTTTTAACTATTGTTTACATAAAAAAAGAGGATTTTTTATCCTCTTAATTTAGCATCTAATTTAGATTCAACTTCTTTAATAACATTATTAAATACTTGCATTACTTCTTCATCAGATAATGTTCTAGTATCATCTTTGAATGTTAAGTTATATGCCATAGATTTCTTTCCAGGTTCAATATCTCTATAAATATCGAATATATCAATGTTATCTAATAATCTTCCACCTGCATGTTTAATAACTGCTTCAATTTCAGCATTAGTTAATTCATTTGGAACAACAAACGCAACATCCTTTTTAATTTCAGGATATTTAGAAGCTTCTTTAAACTTAAGTGGTTTAGTTTTTAAGTTATATAGAGCTGTCATAGATAATTCAGCTACATAAATATTATCTTTCATCATAGATGGATGTACTCTACCAATTATACCAACTGGTTTTCTATCAATCATAATTGAAGCACTTACACCTGGATGTAATTCTTTAACTTCAACCTTTTGGAAATCATATCTATTTTTGAATCCCAAATATTTAAGTAAGTTTTCAATAATACCTTTTAATAAATAGAAATCAGCTTTAACATTAACTTGATTAACTGCATTAGCCATATAAGTACCACTTATTAACATAGCAACTTTATGATCTTCAACATAATCTTTATCATATGTTTTAGCTATTTCATAGATATTAATATTTTCAACTTTTCTAGCTTTATTATATTCATAAGTTTGAATTAATGAAGGTAATAAAGATAATCTTAAATATCCTTTATCAGAAGACATAGGATTTGGTAATGCTAATACTTCTTTATTATCATAATTGAATGAATTAGCAACATCTTCAGGAACTAAAGTATAAGTTCTTACTTCAGTTAATCCTAGTTGTCTTAATCTCTTAGAAATTGATTTTCTAAGAGCAACATCACCAACATAAACACCACGTTTAGTACCTACAACTGGTAATGTATCTTCTAGATTATTATATCCATATAATCTACCAATTTCTTCAGCTAAATCTGCTTTATTAGGTTCAACATCTAATCTTCTTCTTGGAATAGTAATATGGAATGTATCTCCATTTAATTCATATGGGAAATCTAACTTATCTAATTGTTTTTCAACATCTTCGTTAGTCATATGCATTCCAAGTACTCCGTTTAAATCTTCAGTAGTTACATCAATAGTCTTTTCAGTCTTATCAACTGTATCATGTAATACAGTTCCTGATAATACTTCACCTGATGCATATTCTTGAAGAAGAGCACAACATCTATCCATAGCAGCTATAGTATATTCATAATTTAATCCTTTACCATATCTACGTGAAGCTTCTGATTTTAAATTTAATCTATTTGAAGTTTTAGTAATTGAGAAAGCATCAAATATAGCAGCTTCAATGAAAATATTTTTAGTATTTTCATCAACTTCTGTATTCATACCACCCATAACACCAGCAATACAAGTTGGAACATTACCATCAGTAATAACAATATCAGCTGGAGATAAAGTTCTTTCAACTTCATCTAATGTTACAAGTTTTTCATCAGCATAAGCATCTCTAACTAAAACAGTTTTACCTAACTTATCTGCATCAAAGAAATGTGTTGGTTGTCCATACTCTAACATTACAAAGTTAGAAATATCTACAACATTGTTAATTGGTCTCATACCTGCAGCAATAATTCTCTTTTTAATCCATTCAGGTGATTCACCAATTTTTACATTTCTAACCATCTTACCTAAATAGAATGGACATCTATCAGTTTCAACTTTTAATTCAACATAATTATTAACATCATCTTTTACTTCATCATATTTAGCTTCTGGATAAGTAACTTTTTTACCTAATACAGTACCAATTTCATGAGCAAATCCAATGTGATAATAACAGTCATTATTTCTGTGTTTATGAACATCTAATTCATATAATGTATCATCACATCCAAGATATTCCATTGCATCCATTCCAACTGGAGCATCTTCAGGTAATTCTTCTATACCTTTATTATATGTTTCTTCTGTTTTTTCTTCTAATCCTAATTCAAATAAAGCACAAATCATACCATTAGATTCTTCTCCACGAATCTTACCTGCTTTAATTTCAAAATCTCCAGGAAGAACGGCACCAGGTAATGCAACTATTACTTTTAATCCTGCTCTAACATTTGGAGCACCACACACTATTTGTACTGTTTCTTTTCCAACATTAACCTTACAAACATGTAAGTGATCTGAATCTGGATGATCAACACATTCTAATACTTCACCAACAACTAAGTTATTAATATGATTAGTTACAACACCTTCAACATTAATACCAGCTTTAGTAACTTTATCAGCTAATTCAACTAAATCTTCACCTTCAAGATCAATATAATCTTTTACCCAATTTAAAGATATCATCTTATTGTTCCTCCTTTCTATCGAATACTTTAGATTCTCTTAAATCTACATTATAGAAAGTTCTTATATCGTTAATACCATATTTAAGCATGGCACATCTTTCAGCACCAAATCCAAATGCGAATCCACTCCATTTATTTGGATCATATCCACATCCTTTTAATACATCATAATGAACTACACCAGCACCACCAATTGTAATCCATCCAGTATTCTTACAAATATTACATCCTTTACCTTTACAATTAAAACATGAAATATCCATTTCAACTGAAGGTTCAGTAAATTGATAATAAGAAGGTCTAAATCTAGTTACAGTATCTTCTCCAAATAATCTCTTGCAAATAACTGTAACAGTTCCTTTTAAATCAGATAACTTAATATCTTTATCAACAATTAATCCTTCAATTTGAGTAAATTGATGTGAATGAGTAGCGTCATCATCATCTCTTCTATAAGCTTTACCAGGACATATAATTCTAACAGGTTCATCACCATTTTTAGAAGTCATAACTCTTGCTTGAACAGGAGATGTATGTGATCTTAATAATAATTCATCACCTTTAACATAGAATGTATCTTGAGCATCTCTTGCTGGATGTCCTTTTGGTAATCCTAATAATTCGAAGTTATATCTATCTTCTTCTAATTCAGGACCATCAACTACATCATATCCCATAGACATAAATACATCTTCAAAATCTTCAATAACCTTTTCTAGTATTGAAGGTGCACCTGTAGCAATTTCAGTTGCAGGTAATGAAATATCAATAGCTTCCTTTTCTAACTTTTCATTTAGAATAGCCTTGTTGATTTCTTCTTCTTTAGTACCAATTAATTCAGTTGCTTCATTTTTAGCAACATTAACTATTTGTCCAATTTCTTTTCTTTCTTCTGGACTATAATCTTTCATGTTTTTCATAAGGTCTGTAATTAAACCAGACTTACCAATATACTTAGCTTTGATATCAACAACATCTTGAGTAGTCTTAACATTCTTAATATCTTCTTGTAATTGGCTTATAATTTGTTCTACCTTTTCTTTCATATTAACCCTTCTTTCTATAATAAAAAAAAGCCATAAATCTAAGGACGAGATATACCCGTGGTACCACCTTAGTTCATGACTTTCATGCACTTATTATCTATAACGCTGATAAGCGATTAATACTCCTGTATTTGAAATTTCATTATATACGTTCTTAAGGTACTTCCACCCGATGATACCTTTTCTCTAGTAAGTTAAATATATAATTACTTTGAATACTATCTCCGCATTACTAGAACTATTTTATACTTTTTTAATAATTTAGTCAATAAAAAAACTAGGTATAACCTAGTTTTATTTACTATACGTATGCAACAACTGCAAGTACAATTAGTACTACTACAAGTAATGCAAGTAAGAATTTCCAAATGAATTTGAAGTAATCTTTAAACTTAACATCCATTAATGATAATCCGAATACTAGGACTACACTTGTAGGAGAAATAAATTGAACTAAACCATAACCAGTTTGTAATGCTAATGCAGCAACACTATTATTACCAACAGTAGCTAAATATGAACCACCTAAAGTAATAACATATTGCATATCAATACCAAATATAGAAACTAATACAGATTCTAAGAACCATGTAAATACATTAGATCCTAATTTAGCAATTCCACTAATAATATAAGGTATTGTTGGGAATACAACTGATACAATTAAAATTGCATATACAACTAATAATATAACAACTGTTTTATTAATCTTTTTGAATCCAGCAGAATATGAATCAATAACAGTATCTGCAGGTACTCTATAAACAATTTGTAATATTAATGTAGCAATAAACATTAAACCAGAAACTGTAAATCCATCCCAAGCACCAAATGGTTGAGCGTTTTCACCTAATAATGATCCAAATAATTTGAAACCAAATACTTCAGCATCTTTAATACTAGTCATCCAATCAGTAAATAAAGTAACTTTAAATACATCAGACCAACCAATAAATGCTAAAACTGTTGCGATTAATACAACTGCTAATACAATTGCAACTGGAACAGCACTAGCTTTTTGAGCTTTAGTAGTTTTAGGTGCAAATACATCTTCTAATAAATTATCTTTGTCTGTATTATCAATCTTCTTAATAACGAAGAATGAAAGTAAACCAATAGCTACAACTGCAAGTAAAATGATTGGAACTAATTCAAATACATAATCTAATTTGAATCCATTAACAATCATACCAGCAACTTGAGTACTATATGTAGAACATAAAATACCAATTAACATACCACCAATTGTAGAAGCAACTCCAGTTACTTTATCAACTTTTATCTTACTAAATACAGTAAGTGAAAGTGGAATTAAAGCAAGAGGTGCCATAAAATTAGTAGTAATACTTGTTATTACTGCATAGATTACTATAGATAATACAGCTAATACTTTTTCCTTTCCTTTAAATACAGTAGCAATCTTGTCTGTCATTACTTGATATCCAGGAATGTTTCCTAAGAACTTATAGAATCCAGCTACTACAAATACAAAAATAAAGAATGTAGTGAAGTAATAGAATCCTAACATACTGTATGTAGATAAATCGAATAAACCAACTCTAGTTACATCTTGATTTGTAAAATTAGAACCATCAAAGAATGTATATGGCATTATCCAAGAAAATAATACAGCAAGTAATAAAACAATCATGCTCATTTTGAATAAATCATGTTTTTCAAAAAATTTCTTCATGTTAAACCTCCTATAACTCAATTATACCATAAGATAAAAAGAATGAATAAAAAAAATGAGGTAAAAACCTCATTTCTATTTTAATTTCATAATACTTTCATCATATATTTTTGCTAATGTCTTCATATTATTTTCTACATCAGATCTTTGAGTTAATAAATCAGATATAGTTTTAGGAACATATGGATTAAATCCATTTACTTTAACATTATATAAAGCTTCATCTAAATTAATAACATTTTTAACATCAGCAAATTCAAATCCAAATATTTTAAACTTAGGAATTAAATATTGAGAATCACAATATCTATATGTTTCTTGTTTTCTATGTTTTATAACTTTTAATATTTTTGTATCTTCTCCAATTACAATACTCTTTGGATATTTAGTATCAATATAATTCATATACGCATTTAATCTATCTTCAAAATTCTTTAATGAATATATTATTTCACAATCCCTATTATCGTTTTTATTTTCTTGAAAATAAACTAAACATTTTTGACCATCTATATCATTACCAATAGCAACTTGTTCAGTATTATCATTTATAACATTTTCTTTAATAATAAATGGATTTTCTTTCAATCTAGAAAAATCTCTATAAATAGTAACACCATCAGTTAAGCTAACACATTCAGGAGTTGCATTAGGAACAGATAAACCAAAAGATTTCATCTTTCCATTTTTTTCATATGAACAAGCATATATAAATCCATCGTTATATCTAGCTTTAGTAACAAAATATCTTGTTCCATCAATATCTATAAAGTAAGGTATTCCCATTTCTTTAGTAATACCTAATACATATTCTAAATACATAGCAACACTAGAAAAAGATTCTTCATATACTCTTTTTACTTTTATATCAGCCATATTACCACCCTCATAAAAAATTATACTAACAAAAAAGTTGCTAAATAGCAACTTTAAAATATTCTAAATTAGCTCTTTCATTTCCTAATGTTGTCATTGGCCCATGACCAGGACATAAAGTTATATCATCAGGATATGCTAATATTTTTTCGATAGATAATTTCATATCTAAAGGAGATGCATCTTCCATATCTATTCTACCTATTCCATCTTTAAATATAAAATCACCACAGAACATTACTTTTTCTTGTTCAAAATATAATGTAATACAATCTGATTTATGACCTGGTGTATAAATAACATTTATATCAAAATTTTCTATTTTATTAATACCTTCTTTTAAATTACTTAAACTATAAATAGGTACAGTATTTTTTGCAAGTATATCTCTTACTGCACCAATATGATCATCATGACTATGTGTTACAAATAATCCAAGTAATTTTTTGTTAGGATTAAGATTTTTTAATATTACATCTGCCTCAGCACCAGGGTCAATAATAATACAAGAATTACCTTTTTCAATAATATAACAATTTGTTCTTAGTTCACCTACTATTAATGTTTTAAGATTCATGTATATTCCCTTCTTTTCTACTTTAAAGTTCCATGTTATAATTATACTAGGTGAATAATATGAATGCAATATACATAATTTTAATAACATTAATAATAATTGTAGCAGTAATGGTTACATTATATATAAGAAAAATGAATAAATTAAAATTCTATAAAACAAGAACTGTCGAAGCAGAAGGCGTTATAGAAAAAGAATTAGAAATCAGATATGATTTAGTAATGTCATCAAAAGCATTAGTTAAAAAGAATACAAAGATGGATTTAAACTTTTATGAAGATTTAGAAAAAACTAAAAGTGCTAATATTAATACTATTGAATTTGAAAAACAATTAACAGCATCTATTGCAACTCTTAATGTTATTACAGATGATTATCCTAAATTATTAGATAAAAAAGATTATAAAGAAATATTAAGAAAGATAAGTGAATCAACTACTAAATTAGATGCAGCTAAATCTTTTTATAATTCTAATAATAATAAATTAAATGAATTATTAAAAAAATTCCCAACAAACTTAATTGGCAAAATAAAAGGATATACAATAAATCCTAATTATGAAGCTAAAGAAATATTTAATGCAATTGAAGAAGACATAAGATATTAATCTTATGTCTTTTTAATTTAAATTCCAATCTATTTCTTTTATATTATTCTTCTTTAAGAATTCATTAGTTTTACTAAATGGTTTTGATCCAAAGAATCCATTTCTTGCACTGAATGGAGATGGATGAGCACTTTCGATTACTAAATGTTTTTTATTAGTAATTAATTCTTTTTTACTTCTAGCAAAGTTACCCCATAATATAAATACTACAGGTTCTTCTTTTTCATTTAAAACTCTAATTATATAATCAGTAAATAAATTCCATCCTATTTTTGAATGACTATTAGGTGTATCTTTAACTACAGTTAAAGTAGCATTTAATAATAATACTCCTTCTTTAGTCCATTTAGTTAAATCACCTGATTTAACAGGTTCATATCCTAAATCATCTTTTAATTCTTGATAAATATTTTTTAAAGATGGAGGTAATTTAATACCATCATGAACTGAAAAAGATAAACCCATTGCTTCTCCTTCACCGTGATATGGATCTTGTCCAACTATTACTACTTTAGTATCTTTAAAAGGAGTATTCTTTAAAGCAGCAAAAATATCTTCTTTAGGAGGATAGATAGTTTTAGTATTATATTCATTATCTATAATAGACATAAACTTTTTAAATCCATCCGAATTCCATATAACACTTAATTTATTATCCCAATCATTACCTATCATATTATTTTACTCTTCCTTTTTCTTTATTATATTCATTTTCAAATTCTGATAATACTACTAATGCTTTATTTGGATCTTCACTTGTTAATCCTCTATTTTTTAATCTATTAAATTTATCATTAGGAAGTACAGATTCAATATCCAATTTTTGAGATACTATATTAGCATATGAAATTATATCTTGTTCTCTTACTCCATATACTATATCTAAATCTTTACCACTTACTTCATCTTTAGTAATATTTCCTATCATTATTACATGTTCATTATTAGCTAATTTAGGATGTCTAATATCTCCTAATCCTCTATACTCAGATTTTAATTTTTTAATATCATCATTAGATAATCCTAATTGCTTATATTCTTCATCAGTTAAATTATTCTTAGGCATTATAATTCTAATTGCAAATAACTTACTATTTTTTTCAGGTGCGTATGAAATACTAGCATGTTCTAAACCACCAAAGTCTAAAGCATCTTTAATTCTTTTATCTCTTTCTACACATGATAATTCAAACTTTACTTTAAAATCTTCTGTTGGTACTTCAGGCCATGCCTTATTATATTTACCTTCTTCTCTATCATAATTAGCTACATATGATGTATTATGATGAAAATAAGTATATTTAGAAGGCATACATATATAATCCAAACTTCTTAAGTATTTAATCGCATCTTCAATAGTAGTAATCATTTTATCACCTATAATTATTATAACATAATAAAAGAGAGTTATTTAACTCTCTTTATTATATAGTTTCTATCTTCATTAAATTAGTAAATCCTATCTTACCAGCAACTAAACCACCAGTAATAACAATATTATCTCCTTCTTTTAATGAAGTAAATTCTTTAGCTTCTTTAATACATATATCCATAAGTTCATCTAAATCATTTGCAACATTAATAACTTTTGAATATACACCATAATTTAATGCTAACTTATTAGCTACATCATCATTTCCAACTAAAGCTAAAATTGGACATTTTGGTTCTAAGTTAGAAATTAATCTAGCAGATGTTCCTGATATAGTTGGAACAACAATTAATTTAGCATCTAAACTGTTCGCAGCTGTTGCAACTGATTTAATAACAGCATCAGTTGCATTTTCTACCTTTTTATCTGCAAAGATGTTTTTATAATCGATTGATTCTTCAATATGTTCACAGATGTCAGCCATTGCTTTAACTGTTTCAACAACATATTCTCCTGTTGTTGTTTCACCTGATAACATTACTGCATCAGTACCATTATAAACAGCATTAGCAACGTCTGTAACTTCTGCTCTAGTAGGTCTAGGATTGTGTTTCATTGATTCTAACATTTCTGTTGCAACAATACACATTTTCTTATATTGTCTACATAATTTAACAATTCTCTTTTGACAAATTGGTAAATCTGACATAGGAACTTCAACCCCTAAGTCACCTCTTGCAACCATACATCCATCAGATACTTTAACTATTTCTTCTAAATTATCCATTCCCATTTGAGATTCAATTTTAGAGATAATTTTCATATCTTCTCTATTTTCACTCTTAAGAATTTCTCTAATAGCTAAAACATCTTCAGGTGTTTGTACAAAACTAGCTGCTAAGAAATCACCATCGTGTCTACATGCATATATAATATCTTCTCTATCTACATCTGAGATGAAAGGAATATTTAAGTTAACTCCAGGTGCAGATAAACTTTTTCTTGAGAACAATCTTCCACCATTAATAACTTCACAAACTAAATAATCAGAATATTTTTCAACAACTTTTATTTCCATTAGGCCATTTTCTAAAAGTATTGTATTACCAACTTCTAATGCATCAATTGCATTAGGATGGTTAAGGGAGAATTGTGAATTATCGCCAATAACATTTTCTTTAACTACTTTAATAGTTTTGCCTGGGACTAATTCTATACCTTCAGGAATAACTTCGCCATTTCTAAATTCTGGTCCTTTAGTATCGTACAAAATTCCAATGTGAGTATTAAGGTTTTTTCTTACCGCTTTAACAGTATTAACAACTTGTTCTCTTTCTTCTATAGTTGCATGTGAGAAATTAATTCTAGCAATATTAGCTCCTGCTTCAACCATCTTAGTAAATACTTCAACGCTTGAAGATGCAGGTCCTATACTTGTTACAATCTTTGTCTTTTTCATAAATGAAACACTCTCCTTTTTTAGACGCGAACAGAAGACATTATACCAAAAATAAAAAACAAATGTCAAGCATTAAAAAAAGTTATCATTTATGATAACTTTCATTGTTTAAAATTTTAAATGATCTATATATTTGTTCTAATAATAAACATCTAAATACACCATGTGGATAAGTATTTCTACCAAATGATAATCTATAATTAGATTTTTCTAATACTCTACCATCTATTCCATCAGATCCACCAATTATAAATGTAATTGTTGGATAACTAATAAATGTTTTATCAATTAATTCAGATAATTCTACAGAAGATAAATTCTTACCATTTATTTCCATAGTTACAATAAAATCTTTATTGTTTATATGTTTAAGAATTAAATCTCCTTCTTCAGTAATATTACTATCTTTTAATTCAATAACATTTACTTTATGATATTTAGTTAATCTAGTTAAATAATCATTACTCATATCAACTAAATATTTATCTTTTAATTTTCCAACACATATAATATTTATCATTATAAATCAATATCCAATCTTTCTCTTTGTTTTGCACAAATCAAATTATTAAATTTAACATCATTTTCTTTTAGTTCACTTAATACATCTTCTAATGCAATTTCGGGACTATTATTTTCTTTAGATATATGAGCTAATACTACTTGTTTAGTATCATCTCCAATTATCTTACTTAAATAAAAACCTGCTTGATGATTTGATAAGTGACCTGTATCAGATGATACTCTCTTCTTTAACCATGATGGATATCTTCCATGCATAAGCATTTCAATATCATGATTACTTTCAAATATATATAATGTTTTATTACTTAATTTTTCAAATAATTTATGATTTATATATCCTGTATCAGTACAATATACAACTGACTTATCATTATTAGTAATTATATATCCTCTTGATCCAGGAGCATCATGACTAGTTTTATATATTTCAACTTTAATATCATCTAGTTCAAAAGGTCCTTTACTAAATTCAAGATTATCATATTCTCTCAAGAATTCCATAGCAGGATCTTCAAACATTTTTTCATCAACATATACTCTTGGATGATTTTTATTTAAAAATACTTTTAATGCACCAATATGATCTGAATGGGAGTGAGTAATAAATATTGAATCTATTTCATCTTCTTGAATACCAAGTTCCTCTAGATTATCTTTAATATATTTATTATTCATTCCACAATCAATTAATAATTTATGATTATCAGTTTTTACTAAAACTGAATTACCTTCTGAACCACTACAAAGTATAGATACTAACATCTAAACACACTTCTACATGGGTCAACAACTGATGATCCAGGTTGATATGGAGGTGCATTTAACCAAATACCTAAGTGTAAGTGAGTACCTGTTGAGAATCCTGTACTACCCATAGATCCAATTCTTTGTCCTTTAGATACCTTTTGTCCAGCAGAACATTGAATCTTAGATAAGTGCATGTATTGGCTATATAATGAATCGCTATGTTTAATAATAATGTAATTACCTTCATTAGAACCATATCCAGTTTTATATACTTCACCATCATCTATAGCAAGAATTGGTGAACCATATCCAGTACCAGAAATATCGATACCTTTATGGAAAGTACCCCAACGATATTCGAATCTAGAAGTAATAATGAATGGAGATAATGTTGGCCAAGCATAATTACCATTTCCAGTATATGTTGGAGTCCAATTAACATAGTCATTAATTTTCTTAGTACCTTTTGTTACAACTTCATTTACAGGAACTTTTAAAACATCAGATTGAATAATTTTAAGATCTTGAATAACACCATTAACATATTTTATATCTTGTGTAACTCTAGTAATACCATTTTCACCTTTAGTAGTAACTTCACTATAATCTACATATTTACTACTATCAGTAACGATATCTTGTTTATATGCAACTTCAATATCACTTACAGCTTCTTTTCTATAAGTAACATCTAGTAATGGATTAATTAAGTCTACATTTACTTTAGCACCAGCTGTTAATAAAACATCTTTAGTTTTATAATTTGGATTTGCTATTAATAATTCTTCAATATTTAAACTATTCTTATCAGCAATACTTTGTAAGTTTTCACCTTCAGATATTGTATAAGTATTATGTTTATTAATAGAACCATATAATAAGTATTGGCTTAATTCGTCAACATTTTCTAAAATTGTTTCTTTAGTAGATATTAATGCTTTTTTTATTGTTATAGTTTCAGCAAAATAAACAGATGTAATAATATCACCTGTATCTGTTATTTCAGCTTGAGTATTATTTTCAAAGTTATTTAAATTTTCTGTTCCAATAAAAGCAGCAGCTGTATTGTATAAAGCTGGCTCTAATATACTTCTATCTAATATATAAATATGTTGAGCTTCACGATCTTCTGCTTTAATAGTTTCACCATCATTTATAATTTTATCTTCATTATAAGTAATAGTTACATCATAACCTTCAACAGTAAAATTTTCAGTATCTTTAATACTATTATAAATATCATTAACATTAGATAAATTAGTATCATAAGTATATAACTTTTCAATATCTAATCCATTTGGAGGATATACTTTATCAACACCATATTCTTCTTTAATAGCAGATTGTTCTTTATCTATTAAATCTAATAATTCGTTTTTAGAAGAAATCAATCCCATTTTCTTTCCATCAAGATATACTTGATATACTTCAACTGGTGTACCAGATATCTTCTTATTGAATCCAACGATAATTAATAAAGCAGTTAATCCAATTGTAATAAAAGCCCCCAATATTATCTTTTTATTCATTTATAATCACCTAATCTTCTGGAGTTTGATTTCCAGCATCTATATAATTACAGAAATTACTATAAATTCTTTCGAATGTTAAGAATATAGTTTTAGTAGCACCATTACGGTTCTTACCAATAATAAATTCTGATTTAGAAATTCCTGTATCAGTAGCTTGTTTAGTATAATAATCTTCTCTATATAAGAATCCAATGATATCGGCATCTTGTTCAATTTGTCCAGATTCTCTTAAGTCTGACATCATAGGTCTCTTATCTTCTCTACCTTCAACTTGTCTACTTAATTGTGCTAAAGCAATAACTGGAATTCCTAATTCCATAGCTAGCATTTTTAATTTTCTAGATACATCTGATATTTCTTGTACTCTATTATTACCATATCCTGATCCACCTGAAATTAATTGTAAGTAGTCGATTATTATTAATCCCAAATTTTCTTTTTCAGCTAATCTTCTACATTTAGTAGTTAATTCTCCAATTGTAACACCTGGTGTATCTTCAAAGAATAATGGAAGACCATCTAATTCACTCATTGCTTCATTAACTTTCTTCCAATCTTCTTGATTTAATTTACCAGTCATTAACTTTCCACCTTCAATAGCACCTCTTGAAGAAATCATTCTCATGATTAATTGTTCAGCACTCATTTCAAGGTTGAATATAGCAACTGCTTTTCCTGATTGAATAGCAGCATTAGCAGCAACATTTAATGCAAATGCAGTTTTACCCATACCTGGTCTAGCTGCAATGATAATTAATTGATTTGGATGTAATCCAGCAGTTAATTTATCAAAATCAACAAATCCAGTAGGTAAACCTGTTATATCACTTGCTTGTTTAGATAATGCTTCAAGATTTTCTCTTGCTGTCTTTAAAACATTAGTAACATTTTTAAATTCTCCAGATTTCTTTTGTTTAGTTATTTGGAAAATATCTTTTTCAGCACTATCAATTATTTCATTTGTATCATTTATTTCATCTCTAGCAGTTTTTTCAATAGATTCACATGCAGTTATTAATTTTCTTCTTAATGCTTTATCTCTAACAATATTAATATAAGATTCAACATTAGAAGCAGATACAACTGAATCAATTACTTCTGATAAATAAGCTAATCCACCAATTTTATTAATTGATCCATTTTTTTCAATTTCATTTACTAAAATAGTTGTATCAATATTTTCATTTCTATTATGTAATGATTTCATGGCAGCAAATATTAATGAATTTCGTTCATCATAAAACATATCAGCTGTTAAATCATCACATAGTTTAGTCAATGCTGTTTTAGATAAAAAACCACAACCTAAAGCATTCATTTCGGCTTCTAAATTAGCTGGTTCTTTTCTTTCAACTATTTGTGCCATTTTAATCACTCCTATTCTGCTATTATTTTTATTTCTGCTACAACTTTCTTATGTAAGTTTAATTTAACAATATGAGTTCCTAAAGAATTAATATCATGATCTAATTCTACAATCTTTTTATCGATATTATAACCATTCTTTTTTAACTCATCAGCAATTTGTTTAGTACTTATTGTACCAAACATTTTACCATCTTTACCACTTTTTGTTTTAAACTTAAAACTTTTCTTTTCTATTTCCTTTTTTAATTCTTCACATTCTTTAATTAATGCCTCTTCAGCATCAGCTCTATCTTTTAATTTATGATCTAATTGTTTCTTATTTCCTTCATTATAAGGAACAGCTAAACCTTTATTTATTAAAAAGTTTTGAGCATAACCATCAGATACATTAATGATGTC
Organism: uncultured Caryophanales bacterium; assembly: GCA_946615975.1. Lineage (GTDB taxonomy): Bacteria > Bacillota_I > Bacilli_A > RF39 > UBA660 > UBA6985. The sequence goes on along the minus strand of CAMOID010000001.1, from coordinate 137,542 downwards.
ATCTTTTTTTCCTTGTTTTTTAACATCTTGAAGTAATATTACTTTCATCGTAAACACTCCTTCCATGTGTTTATATTATACCAAAAATACTAATATTATTAAATAAAAAAGATAGTAATTAATTACTATCTTCATTTAACTCACTATAACCCCATATAATTTTATATCCTATAAATTTTTTTTGTTTAGTTCTATCTATTTTATATTTTTTAAATCCTTTATCTCCAACCACATATTTATTATTCTTGTATGTTGAGCCATCTTGATATGTTGAACCATTACAACCATTAGAATTTTCAGGTATTTCTTCAAGTTCATCTTCACGTATTACATTAAATAATTCTACTGTAAAAGATTTAAAATTATATCCATCATATTTATTACCATATATTTTAACCATTATTTTATCATTACCATTTTCATATATATAATCATATGAACTTGTAATGCAAAATTCAGTACTATAATATGAAGTAACAACTGTATCAACAAGTTTCCAATTCTTATCAATTAATTTTTCTTTAACCATATAATCTAGGATATCATTTCGATCATTCTCAGATACACATCCAGTTAATATGAAAACACTTAAAATAACTACAAAAAATTTTATAAACTTCTTCATATTATCACCTGTTTAAAGTATAACATACAATAAAAAAAAGATAGTTATAAACTATCTTATTTTACATCAGCAATAATTGCCATGAAACGTGCTCTTTTAACTTGTTGAGCTATATGTTTTTGATGTTTAGCACAAGCTCCAGTCATTCTTCTAGGCATTATTTTGCCTTTTTCATTTATATATTTAGTAATAACGTTAGCATCTTTGTAGTCAACGTCTTTACCAGCGCACATTTGACAAACTTTTTTCTTTTTTCTATAAAATTCTGCCATTATTATTTACCTTTCCTTTCTAGAATGGAAGGTCATCGTCACTTAAAGTAACCTCACTACCGAAATCTTTATAAGGATCTTCAGCTAAATCCATAGGTTCAACTTCAGATGATGAAGACATACCATAATCTGTTCCACTTTCTTCAGATGATGGTGTGGAATCATTTTTACCACCAACAAAAGTAACATTATTAGCAACAACCTCAGTAACATATCTCTTAGTTCCATCTTGAGCATCATATGATCTTGATGAAATTCTACCATTTACGGCTACTTGAGAACCTTTTTTACAATATTTGCAAACATTATCAGCAGTATTTCTCCAAGCTACGATTTGAATAAAATCAGCTTCATTTTGATTAGTACTGCTATTCCAATGATCAACTGCAATAGTAAAAGTACAAGTTGATAAACCACTAGTAGTAGTTCTTAATTCTGGGTCTTTAGTAAGTCTTCCGACTAAACATGCTATATTCATATCAATTACTCCTCATCTAATCTGATAATCATGTGTCTTAAAACACTTTCATCGATTCTAGCTTTACGATCTACTTCAGCAACGATTTCTGGAGTAGCTTCAAAGTTTAATACATAGTAATAACCAGTAGCTTCCTTCTTGATTGGGTAAGCTAATTTTTTGTTTCCTAAATTTTTAGAATCAGTTAAGTTACCTTTCATAGATTTAATGATATCTTCATAAACCTTAGAAACCTTGTTAGCTGCTTCTTCATCTAGTGTTGTTTTTACTATGAACATCATTTCATATTTGTTCATTCTTACACCTCCTTATGGTCTATTTGGCTTATATCTACATATAAGCAAGGAGCTTTTCGCTCGAAAGTATTATAGCAAAGATACAATTGTTTGTAAACAATAAAAAATATTAAATTGTAAACAAAAAAAGCAACATAGTTGCTTTTATTTAAATACTACATTTCCTACTGAATTGATAACTACAGAGTAAGAATCACCACTTTGGTTATAAAGATTAGCTACTACATAAGTATTACCACCAAATTTCTTAGCTTCAAGAGTATCAAATTCGTATCCATGTTCAGCATGAATAACTGTACCATTAACGGTTAATTCAGATTCAATATTAACTTTCTTATCTCCTTCTAAGCCATAACTTTCAGTAAGATATAAAATATATCCTTTAATAATTGATGAATCACTTATATTTTTTCTACATCTAACAGATCCATTTGTATTAGTACAAACATTATCATCTAAAGATGCATCAATAAAACTAATGCTTTTTGAAGAAGAATTAACTTCTTTAGCAAACTTAGCTGATACTTTTCCAAGTTTATTTTCAATAAATCCTTGTTCAGCAAATGCATATGCACTTAATCCAATAGCTGCTATACCAACGATATAAATAATAATTATAGAAATAATACTAATTTCTCTCATTCTTTTTGTTTTTACTAATACTTCATTCTTTTTAGTCTCTTTACTAGCCATATCACACTTCTCCTATTCTAGTTACATTATAATATAAAAAAATAGACTTTTAAAGTCTATTTTTATACATTAAATCTAAAATATACAATATCTCCATCTTGCATTTGATATTCTTTACCTTCAAGTCTAACTTTACCAGCTTCTTTAACTTTTAATTCAGTTCCATATTCTACTAAATCATCATAACTCATAACTTCAGCTCTAATGAAACCTCTTTCAAAATCTGTATGAATAATACCAGCACACTTAGGAGCTTTCATACCTTTTTTAAATGTCCAAGCTCTACATTCATCAGCACCAGCAGTAAAGAATGTTGCAAGTCCTAATAAATCATAAGTTTCAAATATTAACTTATCTAATCCTGAATTAGTAATACCTAAATCAGACATAAATAATTCTCTATCTTCATTAGATAATGTAGCAAGTTCTTCTTCAATTCTTGCACACATTACTATAACTCCTGCACCTTCTTCATCAGCATATTTAGAAACTCTATCAGTATATTCATTTCTACCTACTGCTATATCTTCTTCTGATACATTAGCTACATATATAATTGGTTTAGAAGTAATAAATTGGAATCCTCTCATGATTGCTAATTCATCTTCATCAAAATCTACTCTTCTTAATGGAAGATTATTTTCTAATGCTTCCTTACATTTATTTAATGTACCAATTTCTAATAATTCTTGTTTATCTTTAGTCATTTGAGCTTTTTTACCCATTTTAGCAATTCTATTTTCAACAATTTCTAAATCAGATAAAATTAATTCAGTATTTATAATTTCAATATCTCTTATAGGATCTACTCCACCTTCAACGTGAGTAATATCACTATTTTCAAAACATCTAACTACTTCAACAACTGCATCTACTTCTCTAATATGAGATAAGAATTTATTACCTAAACCTTCACCAGTTGATGCACCCTTTACTAATCCTGCAATATCAATAAACTCATATGCAGTTGGTACTAAACTTTTTGGTTTATACATATCATTTAAAAAATCCAATCTTTTATCTGGAACAGTAACTACTCCTACATTTGGTTCAATAGTTGCAAATGGATAATTAGCAGCTAATGCTTGTTGTTTTGTAATAGCGTTGAAAAGTGTAGACTTACCAACATTAGGAAGTCCAACTATACCTGCTTTTAAAGACATATTCATTCCTCATTTCTTCATGACCTATTATAGCATAAAAAAAGTTAGTTTTTAACTAACTTTTTAAGGTGATATCAGTAGATTTTTCTTTTCCATCTCTTAGATAAGTAATTTTTACTTTATCACCAACTGAATATCTATATAAATAATATCTAAAATATTTATAGTTTTTAACTTCATAATCACCAATCTTAGTAATTACATCTCCTACCTTTAATCCTGAACTATCAGCAGTAGAATCATTTTCAACTGATGTTATTAAAGCACCACTTGTAATTGATGAATCAAGATTAATATCATATCTAGATGCTTGACTAACATCACTTACACTTACACCTAAGAATGGTCTAGTTACTTTACCATTTTTTCTTAATTGATCAGCAACATTTAATGCATCTTCAATAGGAATTGCAAATCCCATATTTTCAATAGAAACACTACTATAAGTACTAGATAACTTACTATTATTAATACCTACTAATTGTCCATTTGAATTTGCAAGTGGTCCACCTGAATTTCCTGAATTAATAGTTGCATCTATTTGTAATAAACTCATATACCAAGTGTTTTGAGTATTTGAATAACCATATCCACCTGAACTTCTCATTTGGCATAATCTATCTTTACCAGAAAGAATACCTCTTGTTACAGTAAATTTATAACTTAAACTTACTGGTGTTCCAATAGTAAATACAGTATCACCTAATTCTAATTCATTTGAACTTCCTATTTCAGCTTTAGCTTTAATTGATTCAACTGGAACTTTAATTACAGCTATATCTTGAATCTCATCTGATCCAACTACTTCACCTTCAACTTCAGTTTCATCAGTATATTCAATTAAAATATAATTTGCACCTTCAACTACATGGTGATTAGTTAATATATAACCATATTTATCATCAGTATCATATACAACACCAGATCCCCATCCAGATAAATCATTTTTAGAAGATCCAACTTCTACAATAACAGTAGCATCATATAATTTAGAAACTGCATCAGCAATTCCTTCATCAGTAACAGTTACTTCTTTTTCAGTTTTAGTAATATTAATTGTTTCATTTTTAAATAACTTTTTAAAATCAACAGTGCTTAATGTAGCAACACCCAATAATAAAACGAAAACAATAATCGCTAAAACAATAACAACCTTAACTCCCTTGTCATCTTTAGTTGTTTTCATAATACACTTCCTATTCCATATCTAATAATTCTAAATAATTAGTTGGGAATCCCATATGATCTAATACATAATATACAGGAATAGAATCTAACTTACCTGCTAATCTATCTAGTTCATATGAAACCTCATTTAGAAATAATCTAAAGTCATCTTTAGATAATAAATATTTAAAAATAAGAACTACAGCAAAAACATCGCCTTTTCCATACATATATTCATCGTCCATTTTACTTATATGTAATGCTTCATGATATTTATTATCAGGAATAACTTTTTGAGTGTGATGTTCAAATAATATATCTTCATGAGCACATAAATTTCTATAGTTCGAAAGAATTGGTAAGAATGTTAATAAGTTTTCTGGATCAACATGGAATTCTTTAGCTATTTCTCTTTGATCTACATCTTTCATAATTGTATATAATTCAGATGTAATACCAAATGATAATACTTTAACAACTACCCATAAAGGAATATATCCATAATTATTAATGTAGTGTTTAGTAGCATCATGTTGTCCACCATTAATTCTTATTTGTCTCTTCATCTTTCTTAATAAGTCATTAACTTGTCTTTGTTTATCATGACTTTGAACATAATTTTGTGGCCTTAAATAATCATTTTCTTTATAACCATATTTATGTGATAAAACATAGGAAAAAATACTTTTACAGTTATTTTCAATTATTAATACATTTTTAAAAATTATATTTCTTAGCTGTCTATCAAAAGTAAATAATGCATATAATTCTCTAAAGTTAGTATTATCTCTAAATGTTTTACTACCATCAGATTTATAAAATAAATGACGATACCCCATTAAAAAGAAATAGTTCTCACGTAAGATGATATTTCTTGCATATTCGATATCATCTATAACTAAGCCTTTCCCTTTTAATATTTCTATTTGTTCGTCAAGAGTCTTAAATACTTTTTCCATACTCTCACCTATTATAAATAATATCACATCTCACGATAAAAATATACAAAAGATATATGAATTTAATATGAAAAAAAGAAATGTTTTAACACATTTCTTTTTATGCTGCATTTGGCATAACAAATGGATTGCCATGTTTTGGTACATTAGGATTATTTAAAGTCAATGTCTTTTGATTTGCTTGTTGAACTGATTGTCCTTCAGTTTGATTAATACTATTATTTTCTTCTGGCACTGTTTCATCAATTACAGGTTCAGTATTAACTTCCTCTGTTTGAACAGGAGCACTTTCTACTGGTGCACTTGGAGCTTCTACAGTAGCAGTTTCTTCTTTAGTAGTATTAAATTTCTTTTTATAATCAGCTAAATCTACAGCTAGATTTCTTAAAGACTTTAAAATACTAATTAATTCTTTCTTAGAATCAATTGGTACAACACTTGCAACTAAAGAGATATCATTTAATGTATTATTTAATACATTACAAATATCATCATATGCTTTAGCATTTAAAGTATCCTTAATACCATTAAAAGCTTGTTGTTGTCCTTCTATTGCAGTTTTAAATCTACTGAAATCCATATTACACACCTTCTCAATATAATTATATATTAGCACATGTAAATAGGAGTAAAGAAAATGTATGATTTACAATATAATTTACAATAAAAAACGTGGATTAATATCCACATTTTTCAAATATATCATCTACTCTATCTTTATAATCAATTCTACCTTTTGCATATAATAAAGTATTATCTATATATGCAATTCTATAGTATGTTTGATCATTCCACATTTTTACAGATGAATAATTATCACCTTTATCAATTTCATCAGTTTTATTAAATAAATCACTTGCAGCATTATTTACTTCATCTAAATAAATATTACCCATATCAAATGATCTATTACCTTCATAAAAATAGAATTTAATACCTTCACTATCATATACATAGGCTTTTTTAACATAATCTATTTTAGAAGTATAATCTACTAATTTATAATTAGGACTAATCTTTTCATAAAATTGTTCACCAGTTATTTTTTCTTTTGTTTTAGAAGAACAACCAGTAAATAATGTTAATGATAAAACACATGTAACAATAATTAATAATATTTTTTTCATAAAACCCTCCTAGAATGTTTTTAGATTCATTGATTCATATGTATCAGTAATTGCAATAAATGCATCTGGATCAATAGTCTTTATTCCTTCTTTTAACTTGAAATAATCTTTACTACTAATAACTGCTAATAATATTTGATTTTTCTTTTGACTATATCCACCTTTAACATCTAATACAGTTAATTCATATTTCATATGTCTAATAATAAAATCTTTAACTTCTTTTTCTTTAGAAGTTATTACATAGAATATTTTACTATCATTTATACCAAATCTAGCTTTAGTAATTAAATACTTACTAGCAAATATAATTATCAATGAATAAATAACTGCCATATATCCATTTGTAATAAATAACACAATTAATATTAATATATCTAATATCCATGAATAAGCTTTAGATCTAAATTTAGTAACTTCTCCAATTGTTTCTTCAATCAAGAAAATATTACCAGCTCCATGTCCATTTTTATATATTAAACTATAACCAAATCCTATTAAGAAACTAGATACTAGTATAGAAACTACTAATTCAGGTAACTCTATAGTAACATCTCTTAATACTATCATATTTATCATGATTAGAATTGGTATTAATAGTGATGGTAATATATACTTCTTTACTTCTTCTATATCTAATACTAGTAATGATATAAGTATAAATATAGCATTTAATACTAAAATATTAATACCAGGATTAACTCCATTAGTATAATATAATAAAGCTCCTACACCATCTATACCAAATGATAATACTTTATTTGGTAATATTAATAATACAAAACTAAGAGCAATTAATTCACAGCCTAATATAACAGCTAAATAATTAAAAACCTTTTTCATATTCTACCTCTTTATTCTTAAATAAGAATCAATGAATTGATATAAATCGCCATCTAAAACTTTATATGCTTGAGATGTTTCATATCCACTTCTTTGATCTTTAACTAATGTATAAGGTTCTAATACATAATTACGTATTTGACTACCAAAATCTATATTAGCATTACCTTTTAAATCATTAATTTCTTTATTTTGTTTTTCAACTTCTAATTGATATAACTTACTTTTTAAGATCTTCATTGCTGTTTCTTTATTTCTTAATTGACTTCTTTCATTTTGGCAAGTAACAACTATTCCAGTAGGAATATGACTAATTCTAACTGCTGAATCAGTTGTATTAACTCCTTGACCACCATTACCAGAAGATCTATAAACATCAACTCTTATATCTTCATCTTTAATTTCTATATCCTTAGATACTTCATTAAACTCAGGTGTTACATTTACTGCAGCAAATGATGTTTGTCTTTTACCAGCTGCATTAAAAGGACTAATTCTAACTAATCTATGAACACCTATTTCTGATTTTAAATAACCATATGCATACATACCTTCAACATATACCATAACTGATTTAATACCTGCTTCTTCACCAGGTTGTTGATCTAATATACTATATTTAAAACCAAACTTATCAAAAAACATTGTATACATACGAAGTAACATAGAAGCCCAATCACAAGATTCAGTACCTCCAGCTCCAGGATGTATTTCTAAATAACAATTACCAGAATCATATTCACCATTTAATAATGATTTAATTTGAAATTCATCAACTTCTTTTTTTATATTATCTAATTCTGATTCTATATTCTTCAACTCATTATCATCAGGTTCTATTTCTAATAATTGTAGAAGTTCAATATTATTATCGATATTTGATAATAGATTATCATATTGTGATATATCTTTTTTTAATCCAGCTAATTCTTGATTATATTTATTAGCTTCATCCGGATTATTCCAAATATCTGGATTACTTAATTTAGATTCTAATTCACTTATTTTAGATTTTTTATTATCTAAGTCAAAGTGACCTCCCAATATCAATAATATTTGTTTTAAGATTTAATAATTCACTTTTTAATTCATTTATATTCATCTTTAAACACCTTCTATTAAAATTATACCATTTTAAGGCAAAAATAAAAAGATGATAAATCATCTCTTTAATTCATAAAAATTACAATGTCTACACATAGGATGAATCTTTTTATTATTTAAGAATCCTTCTTTAATTGAAGAATATAATTCACCATTTAAAATATCATCTAAACTAGATTCATATATATTACCTAAATTAATAGATCCATTACTATCTAAACAACATGGAACTACAGTTCCATCTACTAATATACCTATATGGCTTCTAGTACCCATACAAGTGCCTTCTTCTTCATAATAAGAATTATTTATATCAGGCCAAATAAATTCTTGTTCAACTTGATAAAATACATTTTTATCTAAAGTAATATGATCAATATCACCAATAGATATATTATATTTTTCTTCTAATTTGTTAATAATTTTATCTTTATTAACATTATCTACCCACATTCTATATTCAATATAAGTATTTTTACTTAATTCATCAACTGAATCAAATATATTATTCATATACTCATCTAGAGTTGTTTTATATTTATCATCAAATGAATGTAATGATATATTTATCTGTCTTATATTTTTATTATCTTTAATTCTATTAATTAAATAACCATTTGTAGTGATATTAATATTATATTTATTAGAAGCAATATTAATAAGATCATTTATCTTAGGATGTAATAAAGGTTCACCCATTACATGAAAATATAAATAATCAGTATATCCTTCTAACTTATTTAATAATATTTCAAAAGAATCTATATCTATAAACTTCTTTTCTCTTTTATTACCAATACAAAAACTACAATCTAAATTACAATTATTTGTTATTTCTACATATACTTTTTTAAACATTATTGTAATATCCATTCTTGTAAATATTTAATTTCAGAATCACAGTAATCACATTTACTCTTAGTTACATCTATAGAAGCACCACAGTTATGGCACATCATTATATTTGTACCTTTACCTAGCTTAGTAGTTCCATTTTTATTTTGTTTAAATCTAAATATTTTCTTTTTAAAATTTGAACGAAAATCTCCATCAAAATAAACAACTCTAATATAAGCTTCTACTTCTACATATCTATCATCTTTAATTGTATAATCTTTAAAAGAATCAAAATCAATTATGTCATAATCAATAACATCTTCTTTATTGTAATAATATTTTCTTACTTCATAATTAAAATTATTAAAGAATGTTACTTTATCTAAACCACTCTTTTTCCAAAAATCTTTTTGTAATTCATTTTGTTTATCTTTATATCTTTTTATAGGTCCTAGTATTACATATGCATCTACTATATAGAATACATAATAAAATAATAAAGATGCTATACTACCAAATACAAATATCTTATAAAAATCATTTATATTAAATGTTCTAGAAGTATTCTTAATTATGATAAATGATATTAAAAAGCAAATTATAGCATCTATAATTGCAGATATTAATCTATAAGATTTATTTCTTAAAACTCTATCATAATATTTTTTACTACCTAAATCTTTATCTTTATAATCTAAATTATAATATGTACCACAATAAGGACAACCGCCATTAAATTCTTTTAATTTAGCAGTCATTCCACAATTTGGACATGTATAATTTTTATTACTATTTTCATTTTCAACAAAACTATATTCTATTCTTGTATCAAATTCATGTTCAGTATGTTTTAATTCATTATTTAAGTAGTATTCTTTTTTTACTCTAATACCATTAGTTATATTATCATCTTTAGATCCATCAGTATTTCTTTCATATCTAATACCATCAACTAAATATATAGTTTTAATGTTAATCTTTTTACTATCTAATTTCTTTTTATGAAACACATCAGATACATATACCATATATACCAACCCTATCTATTATTGTTGTTATTGTTATTATTGTTATTGTTGTTAGATGATCCTCCACCACTTGAAGACCAGCTACTTCCACCAGAAGACCAACTACTACTACTATAGGAAGGAGCAACATAATGTTCAATTAATTTAAACTTATCTCCATCCCATATTATTCCATCATATGAAATAGATTTTATAGGAGCATCTATATATTGAACGATTTCATTATCTTTAATAAGAGTAATATATCTTTTACCACATTCAACTTTTCCATTAGGATTTTCAGTCTTAAAGTTTAATATTAAATCATATACATTTTGAGATATATCATAAGCTTTAACTATTTCATACATTCTCTTTTTATTAATTATTCCTTGATATGATTTTGGTTCATTTGCTTTCATTAATCATTACTCCCTTCTACATAATAAAATTCAATATTTTGAAATGGTAAATTAATTGCTTGTATATGATAATAAGCATTATTTTTTTGTTTATTATAATGATAATCTCTTAAACTACTTGTAGTAAAAAATATATTATTAGGATTTTCATCTGAATAATAATCTTTATATTCTTTAATATAATTACTTATATCATATTTATAATAATCTTTTTTATCACTTTTAATATTATCTAATACACCTTTATATATTTGATTTGTATTTATATGTCTTTGTTTAGTTCTACCTTCATCTCCATATGTAACTAAATTACCTGATAATAACATAATATATAATGAATTATTTTCAGGATAATCACATACTTCTTCAATTAAATGTTTTTTCATATAAATAAACACTTTAGATTCAGGTGTAACATAAATGATATCTCTATTATTTTTTAATATTTGAGATTCTAATTTATATTCTTCTCCATCTATATTTAATATAAATGAATCAGGATCATATATATATTTAAGATTCTTGTCTTCATTTATAATATCTTTTATATCTGGATATAAATTATTTTTATTTTCAGGATAATACTTGCTATTATCTCCTAATCTCATATTACTTAAATAAACTGGAACAAATTCATTGTTAATATCTTGTTCATAGTTTCTATCTTTATACATTCTTTGTTGTAATAAACAAGTATAACTTTTATTTGTTTTATATGTGTTTTTTACAAATGGACAACCAGTCTTACATAAATATAAATACCCACATTTAGAACAATCTTCATTAAATTCCATTTTGTTATGATTTCTAAATATTTTACCTAATGCTGTTTCTAATATTTCTTCTACAGTATTATCATATATATTACCATAATAATAATCTTTATTCTTTTGTCCTCTTACACATGAATAAATATCTCCATTTTTTTCTAGTAAGAAAAACTTAGATCCACAGTTATCACAATTAGAGCAATAACCTGGTCCAAATTCATCAAACCAAGGTCCATTTACTCCTGCATCTAAATCAGTATTATCAAATTCTTCATGCATTCTTTCATATAATTTAATTTGTTCTTCTTCTGTTATATGATGTAATATTCCATTTGAATTATAATCAAATCCAATCATAAAATTAAAATCATTCATATCTAAACATGTATTTTTATTTAACCATTTTATATCTTCAACAATATCATCTAAATATTCAAAATGTTCTTTAAAAATAGTTGCAGATACTTTCTTTTTATTAGGAATATCTTTCATCAATTCAATATTAGATAAAATCTTATCTAATGTCGTTTTATCACCTTTAGTTACACGATATTTATCATGTAATTTTAAAGGTAAATCTAAACTCCCTGATATAGATACATTAAATTCTTTTATTGTATCTATATGTTTATCTAAAGCATACATATTAGTTTTAATATGAGGATTACCAACATTAAATCCTCCAGCTTTAATAATATCTTTATTTTCATTATAATAATCACTTATTAATTTAATAATATCATGGAATGATTCTTTACTTAATGTTGTAACTTCTCCTCCATGAAGTGAAATATTAAATGGTATAACATTACTCTTTTTAAACTTTTCTATAGCATATTTTAAAGTATCTACTTCATTATATTTAGTATTAATATCTTTCGTATTATCTTCTAAGTAACAATACTTACATTGCATATTACAAGCCATAGTTGGAACATACAATAAATGTATATATTTATAATCCATGATGTCATCTCCAAACTTTGTAAAAATATACAACTATTTCAGAAGTGTCTGTTGATTCAAATTCAATATAATTTGTATCATTTATATAATATTTATAATTATCTACAAATGAAATATTTTTATTAACTGCACCATATATATCTACCTTATGAAGACCTTTAGTAGCATTATAAGAATAGTAATTTAATTTAATTGTTCCATATTCAGGTAAAGTATATGATTTAACATCATCTAATTCTAAATTCATAGTTCCTATTAAATAATCATTATCTGAACCATATTTAGATATTTTAGTATATGAACCTTTAAATGAATTAGATTCATATGTTGCATACATAGGTAAAATTATTTCTTTTAATGATGTACATTCTCTAAATGCAGATGATCCAATTTGAGTTAAAGAACTATGTTCAGATATACTAACTTCACTTAATGATTCATCACCATGGAATGCATGTCCACCTATTCTAGTAACTGAATCAGGTATAACAATTTTCTTTAATGATGTACATCCTTCAAAAGTATTTCCCTTAATTTCTTCAAGTGGCATTTCATATGTGAAATTAACTTCTTCTAAATTAATACAATGATAAAATGATTCACCACCTAAATACTTAAGATTAGCAGGTAAATGAACTTTCTTTAATAAGAAATCATTCTTAAATGCTTCGCCTCTAATTTCATATATACTATCAGGTAAATATACTTCATTTAATAAAGGCATATTTGAAAAAGCATTACCTCTTAAAGAAATAACTTTTTTACCATTATGTTCTTCAGGAATTGTAGCATGAGTCAAACTACTCAAACCAGTAAAGTAAAATCTTACAGCATATCCATCTTCCAATGGTTCATATAATATAATTGGATCTTTAAATATAATTAAACTAATTAATACTACTAAGATAGGTAATAATATTCTAGTAACAATTTCTTCTTTAGGAACTAAATTTTCTTTTAAAGCACCTATAATATTATCTATATTTTCATTTGGTCTAGCTTTAACTTCTTTATATAAGTAATTATATAAATCAAATTTATTCTTTTTAATAAAGAATAAAATTAATATTACTATTCCTATTGCATATATTCTAATTGATACATGATAGAATATTAAACCAATAAATAAGAATAATAGAACACAAAATATAATATCTAAAATAATATATCTAACTTTTTCACTTCTAGGTATTAATTTAGTATTAAGATCTAATCCTAAACTCTTACATTCATTTGTAATTATAAGTTTAATAAGTTCTTCTTCTGATTTAGCATACATATTATCAAAAGATTTTAATTGCAATGCTAATTCAGAAGCATCTTTCTTTTCTACTTTAACATTATTACCTTGTACATCAGCACCACATGCATCACAATATTTATTATTAACTGTGATTCTATTACCACATTTTAAGCATTTAATAATTAGACCTTTATCAGTATCACATCCTTCAATTACTTTTGAAGGATCAACATTAATAGGATCATTTACTTTTTCTCTAAATCCACCTGATGACATAAAAAACATAGCTGGAAAACCAATGACAAATACTGAAAAGAAACCAATAGCCATTCCTACTACACCAAAAGCATCACATATAATAGCGTTTAATCCAACTAAAATAGCATAGTATTTAATTGTATCTTTAGTAGAGAATTTAAACTCACTATTTCTAGAAGACATTATAGGCATAAGAATAAAAACAAGATGAAAAATACTAATAAATAATGCATATCCAAAAGCAGGAATTTCATCTAAATCATTTGAGTTTGATTTTGCAAAAACAATAGTAGGTATTAATAAACAAATAATTAAATAAAATAGATATCTTTTTTTCATATTCTCACCTAGAATAATTATAGCATAAAAAAGAAGAGATTTAATTATCAATCTCTTCAATATTAATACTTCTTGTATGTTTAATTTCTTTCCATTTAGAATCTCTTTTAATTAAGCACTTAATATTAATTGGTACCCAAGTTAATAAGAATAATGGGAAGAATAAAATACCCCAAATAAGATTTAATACTTTATTATTTCTATTATATTTAACTATAAATACATTTAATATAAAGTTACCAATATATCCTAATATGAAGAATAAAGCTCCATATGCAAATAAATATGAGAACATATCAACTAATTCAATACCAAATGTTTTAAATAGAATTAATACTATCATTAAAACAAATCCTAATACTTGGAACATTGGTGCAAAGAATAATAAAGCCATATCTAATGCAGCAATATTATGATTTTTAAAGAAAGCTTTAATTAACTTTAAATCATATCTAGCAAAACATTGTAAGTTACCAGTTGTCCATCTACTTCTTTGTACCCATGAAGCACCAAATTGTAATGGTTGTTCATCATAAGTAATTGCATCTTCAACAAAGGCAATTCTTCTATTCTTAATAGCACATTGAGCAGTAAATTCAACATCTTCTGTTAATGTATAAGTTTGGAATCCTTCAGCTTCAATAACAGATTTCTTAATCATAAAACCAGTACCATTAATAGAAGCAGAACCATTTATATACATTCTAGCTCTATTAAAGAAGAAGTTTTGAATCCAATAGAAGATTGAATAAGATCCAGTAATCCAGTTATCACCAGCATTTTTTGAATCTCTATAACCTTGTGCTACTTCATAACCATCACATAATGTATCATTCATTCTTTTAACAAAGTTCTTATCAACAATATTATCTGAATCGAAAATAATATATGCATCATAATCTTCATCTTTTAACTTATCAAAAGTAAATTTTAATACTTCACCTTTACTTTTAACAGGAATAGTTACATCAATTATTTTAGCTCCTGCTTTTCTAGCAGCACCTTCTGTATCATCTGTACAGTTATTAGGAATAACAAATACATCAAATAATTCTTTTGGATAATCTTGTCTTAATAATGACTTAACTAATGAAGGAACAACTTGTTCTTCATTACGTGCAGCTATTAAACAAGCAATTTTATATTTTTCTTTATGTTTTTTTATTATCGATTTATGCATTCCTTTAAATCCCCATAGAGATGTAAAAAAGAAATACATTGAATATAATAAACAAAATATAAATAGTATATAATAAACTATTACTACCATGAATATTTCACCTCATTTATGTCTTATACAATTATATAACAATTTAAACAAATAATATATACTAAATTGATAAATTATCGTTTTATAATTGCATTTCCTCCATATGGAGTAAGTATTTTTTTAGTACTTTTATTAAGAGTATATAAGCTATTTGGTGTTTCATATTTAGATGGAAGTACTATTTTTTTCTTATCTGGAGTTCTATTAATAGTAATTAAAGCATCTCCATCATTACTTGTTCTTTCGAACATAAAATAATCATTATTAATATCAACGATATTCATATCAGCTTTTCTTAAAAATTGTTCATTTTTTCTTATACTTCCAAGATTTCTAACAAATTGTAACAATTCCATATCTTCATGTCCCCATGGATATGGTTGTCTATTTAAAATATTACCTAAACCTTCAACACCTACTTCATCTCCATAGAATATTGATAATATTCCTGGCATAAAGTTTAAACAAAATAAATATGTTTTAAATAATTCCTTACCTTTAGCTCTTTCTTCTGGAGTTAACTTAAAATTATTAAAATATACATAATCATCTTTATTATCTCTTCTATGAAGTGTATCCCATACCCATTCAGTATAAAAATCAAATTCTCTAGATCCAAATATATCTAAAGGTCTAGATATATCATGAGTAGAAGAAAAATTCATTAATGTTTCAATAGAAGCTTTAGGATATTCATTTAACATATCTTGAATTATATATCTTAATTTAGTTACATCACTATATTTAATATATCTCATTAATGCATCTACAAGTGGATAATCCATTTGTGAATCCATAGCTTTAGCTGAAGATATATATGTTCTATTCATTCTCATAGCATTTTTCCAAACTTCTCCAAGAATAAATCCATCTTCTTTATTTCTTTTAACTGCTCTTCTAATACCTTCAATAAATTCATCAGTTAATTCATCAGCAACATCTAGTCTTAATCCATCAATACCAAGAGCAAACCATTGATCTATTACACCATTTTCTCCATAAATATAATCTTGCCAATTTTTAGAACATCCATCACATACAGGTAAGTTAGGCATTCCCCACCAATGGTCAAAATATACTCTTCCATCATCACCATAGTGTTTTCTATAGAATGAACCATAATAAGATTCCTTGTCTTGCCAAGCTCCTGTAGTTTTATAATTACCATATTCATTATAGTATTTAGAATCATTTCCTGTATGATTAAATACAGCATCTAATACTATTCTCATACCTCTTTTATGTGCTTCATCACATAAACGTTTTAAATCTTCATTAGTGCCAGCATATGGGTCAACAGTTTCATAATCGGCAGCATCATATCTATGATTTGATTGACTCTTAACTATTGGACTTAAGTAAATAATATCTGTTCCTAAAGATTGAATATAATCTAATTTTTGAATTATACCTTCTAAATCTCCACCAAAGAATTCATTATTCCAATTACCATCAATATTTGGACCATCCTTTGCACCTTCATCCCATGATTTAATAATTCTATTTTTCATAGGTTTAAGGTGATGTTTACTTCCACGTTTAAATCTATCAACAAATATATGATACATCATAGCTCCTTTAGCCCATTCTGGTGTATCAAAATTAACTGATAATTTATCAATAGCATTATTATCTAAAAAGTCTGTTATTTGTCTATTTTTATTTAAATAAAATCTTCTTCCATTACAAGTAACAGTAAAATAAGTTCTATATATAGCTCTAGTTTCTAAAAATATTTCCCCTGAAAAATGTACATTCTTTTCATCATTATGATCAAATGGAATTTTAAAGCAATGATTAAATTTATCACTTGAAACACACAAATATAAATCGTCTAACCAACCATACTTCATTGGTATAACAACATCAACCTTATAGGCGCAACCATCCACTTGTTTATCTAATAATTCATTATTTTTTTTGTTTATAAGTTTAATTGTATAATCTAGTTGTTCTTCCATGTCCCCACCTATTTTAATTATACAACTTATTAATAATAAAAAAAAGAGACTATTTAGTCTCTTACTTTTTATACTTATAGAATCCTTCTCCTGCAGCCTTACCAGTTTTGCCTTCTGCCATCATTTTATCTAAGATAGCTAACATACCATCGTAGTTATATGGAAGCATCATCTTTTTTAACAATGGATCAAATAAATCTGGTACTTTTTGATATTGTAATACTATATATCTAGCAGTTTCTAATCCTACAACATCAATAATTGCAAAAGGTCCATGAGGAGCACCTGTTCCTAAAGTCCATGCTTTATCTATAGTTTCAGCATCTGATACACCATTAGCTAATAAATCCATAGCACTTAATAAGAATGGTACTAACATTGAATTTAATAAATATCCAGATTTTTCTTCTCTAGCCACTAATGGAATCATATTAATTGCTTTAGCAAATTTATCTAATTCATCAAAATATACTTCATCAGTTTTAGAATGTCCCATAATTTCAGCAACATTATTTTTCCAAATAGAGTTAGCAAAATGTAATGCTAAGAATTTTTCTTCTCTACCTGTTGACTTAGCCATCTTAGATGGTAATAATGTTGAAGAATTAGTTACTATAACTGTTTTCTCTGGCATTAAATTTGCAATACCAGAATAGAATGCATTCTTAATCTTAATATCTTCTGTAATAGATTCAATTAATAAATCAGCATCAGCTAATGCTATAGAAGCATCTGTTTCAATTTTAATTGATTCATAAGCATTATTAGCTTTATCAATACATTCTTTTTTATTAAAGTCATCTACAGATGAAATACCTAAAGCCCATACATCTTTACTTTTACCAACTTTAGTATCCATTACATCAATAGTATCTAAATATGTTTCATGTAATTTCTTAAATCTTTCTTTTATTTCTTCTTGGTTGTCTTCTTCCCTTACTAATACAGTTACATCAAAACCACAATAAGCTGTTTGAAAAGCTATTTGGCTTCCTAATACGCCAGCACCAGCTACAACTACCTTCTTATATTTCATATAATCACCTTCATTTGAATTATATCATTTAATCTGTTTTTTTTATTTAATTTGAACAAAATAAAAAACTGGTTTACACCAGTTTCTATAATGGATTAACGTGAATTACACATAAATATACTTCATCAATGTTTTTAATAATATCATCTTCAAGTTTATCAGCAATCTCATGACTTTCATGAGTACTTAGTTTACCATCTACAAATATAGTAAAAGATATTTGATATTTATATCCAACAGGAGTTGAATTAAAATGTTGTATTTTTTTTATTTCAGGATATTTATCAATAATTGCTAATACTTTTTTCTTATCAGCTTCTGATATAGCTTTATCCATTAAAACATCATAACTTTCTTTAAATATCATAATACCTGTATAACATATCCAAATAGATATACCTATACCTGTAATACCATCTAACCAATATATACCAAATATACTAGCTATAATAGATATTAATGTAAATGAAGTTACAAACATATCATTTCTATGATCCATAGAATTAGCAGCTAATAATAAATTATTAATCTTTTTCGATAAATTTCTAGTATATAAGTATAAAAATAATTTAACTAAGATAGTTATAATACATACAATAATTAACCATATAGAAAACTCTAAATACTCTTTATATATCAATGAATGAATTCCATTATAAAATATTTTAAATGAAACAACTATCATTGTTACACTTATTAACAATGAAAATATATATTCTGCTTTTCCATGTCCCATATTATGATCATCATCGCTAGGTTTAGCTGCAATCTTATTTCCAATGAATGTCATGAATGATGATAAGATATCACCAGCACTATTAACACTATCAGCAAGCATTGCTTGACTTCTAGATATAATACCTATAGTAAATTTAATAATTAACAAAAATATATTACCTATAATACCTAATAAACTTGCTCTCTTAGTTGCTTTAAATCTATCCATATTTTTTACCTCTTTTATATATGTAAGATAATTATACTCTTATATATACAATAAAAAAAGAGTTTTATTAAACTCTTTTATTTACCACAACATTGTTTGTATTTTTTTCCGCTACCACATGGATAAAAAAATTGCTCTGTTTGGCTCCACTTGATTTCATAAAACCCTTGAATTTATTGAATATTTTTCACTTAGCTTCACGCTATTTCACTCGGCTTCAACGGCAAACTGTATCTAAAACTGTATCTAAAATTGGATTATTGCAATTTTTTACAACTTTTATGTAAGTTCTTATTTATGTCTTTTATTCATATAACTAATATATGATTTTATTAAATCTGCATCCATTAAATTTTCAGGTACTTCTTCAGGATTAAAGAATCTTAATCTCTTAGTTTCAGAATCGCCTTTTAAATTAGAAGCATCTTCCATTGACACATCAGCTAAATATAATGATGTATTATTATAGACAATATCTCCATTCGGATAACTATTCTTTCTAGATTCACCAGATAAAGTATCAATTAATTCAATTTCATTAGGATCAAGTTTAATTCCTGTTTCTTCAAAAGCTTCCCTTACTGCAGTGATTCTTAAATCTTCTCCTAAATCTTGGCATCCACCAGGAAGCCCCCATTTATCTCTATCAGTTCTTTCTTGTAAAAGAATTTGACCATTTTCATTTCTTATAATAATAGCCGCTCCTGTTTGAATAAATGGTATGTGACTAATTCTATCATCTAAAGCCATTCTAAATAGAACAGGGTAACCACCATATTTAGCACTTAACTCCAATAATTGTTGTTCATCCAAGCTTAATATCAAATTTACAAATTCTTCGTGAGTATATTCTCTCATTTTTTTAAAGTCCATTATATCAACTCCTAGAATTATTATACCATATAATTTTCCTTATCTGTGAGGCAATGGTAAATTTAAATAATTTTACTGTATCTAAACTGTATCTAAAACAAAAAAATTGCAATAAATTGCAACTTTTCGTAATTTGGTATTTTCTCTAAAGCCCTTATATTTATTTGGTTAAATGACTATTTACCACAACATTGTTTATATTTTTTACCACTGCCACATGGACATGGATCATTACGTTTAATCTTGTTTCCTTTAACTGTTGGTTTCTTCTTTGCAGCTTCTTTACCATCAGTTTGTCCTTCTGCTTTTGTTACAGGTCTAGCAGCAAAATTTTGTCTAACTTCCATTCTTGCACAGAAGATAGCTACAGATCTATCAATGTTATCTTGCATTTCTTCGAACATCTTATGACCTTCTAATGCATAAGCTTGTAATGGATCAGATTGAGAATATCCTCTTAATCCAATTCCTTCTCTTAACATATCCATATCAGAAATATGTTTAACCCAAGCTTCATCCATTACTCTTAAAGTAATATGTCTTTCGAAATCATCTACTAATTCTTTAGGAGCAATAGAAATCTTTTCTTCATATTCTTCAATTACTTTTTCCGAAATAAT
Source organism: uncultured Caryophanales bacterium (assembly GCA_946615975.1). Classification (GTDB taxonomy): domain Bacteria; phylum Bacillota_I; class Bacilli_A; order RF39; family UBA660; genus UBA6985. The sequence continues at coordinate 116,267 of CAMOID010000001.1, read as the reverse complement.
ATCGAATACTTCAGATTCTTTCTTTCCAGATAATTCATCTAAATGAATTTTAGATTTTCTTAATAATTGATGGTTAGTAACATCTAAAATATCATCTAAGTCAGCATCTGTTAAATATCCTTCAGGTGCAATATGTTCTTCAATTAATATATCAATGAAATTCTTAATCATATCAATAATCAATGGATGAACATCTTCAGCATCTAATATATTATTACGTCTTGCATAAATTGTTTTTCTTTGTTCAGATACGATATTATCATAATCAAGTAAGTTCTTACGCATATCATAGTTGTTTCCTTCAACTTTCTTTTGAGCTGATTCAACTGATTTTGAGAACATCTTTGATCTAACTTGTTGCATATCATCTAATCCAAGAGCAGCAACAGTATTTTTTATTCTATCTGCACCAAAACGTTTCATTAATTCATCTTCAAATGAAATAAAGAATTGAGAATAACCAGGGTCACCTTGTCTACCAGCACGACCACGTAATTGGTTATCAATACGTCTTGATTCATGTCTTTCAGTACCGATTACACATAAACCACCTAGTTCTGCAACACCAGGTCCAAGCTTAATATCTGTACCACGACCAGCCATGTTAGTTGCAATAGTAATTGCACCTTTTTGACCAGCCTTAGCAATTATTTCAGCTTCTCTTGCATGATTCTTAGCATTTAATACTTCATGCTTTAAGTTAGCTTTTGTTAACATCTTTGATAATTTTTCGTTGTTTTCAACTGAAATTGTACCAACTAGAATTGGTTGTCCAGTAGCATGAACTTGTTTAATAAATTCAACTATAGCTCTAAACTTACCAGCTTCTGTAGCATACATGATATCTGCCATATCTTTTCTGATACAAGGTTTATTAGTAGGTATTTGAATAACATACATGTTATAAATATCTCTAAATTCTTCTTCTTCAGTTTTAGCAGTACCAGTCATACCTGAAATCTTGTTATACATTCTAAATAAATTTTGATATGTAATAGTAGCCATTGTTCTAGTTTCTTCATTGATTTCTACACCTTCTTTAGCTTCAAGAGCTTGATGTAATCCATCACTAAATTGTCTACCTTCCATTAAACGTCCAGTAAATTGATCAACTATAACAACTTTACCATCTTGAGATACTACATAATCAACATCTATTGCCATACCATAATTAGCTTTTAAAGCTTGATTAATATGGTGAATTAAAATTGTATTATCTGCATCATATAAATTTTTTAACTTGAAGTATTTTTCCATTTTCTTAGAACCTTCTTCAGTTAAAATAACTGATTTAGTTTTAAGATCAACAGTATAATCAACTTCAGCTTCTAATGTTTTAACAGCTTTATCTGCATCTTTATAAAGATTAGCAGAATTAAATTTACCACCACTTATAATTAATGGAGTTCTTGCTTCATCAATAAGAATTGAATCTACTTCGTCTAAGATAATATAATTTAATCCTCTTTGAACTCTATCTTCTTTATTAACTACCATATTATCTCTTAAGTAGTCAAAACCTAATTCAGAGTTTGTAGAATAAGTTATATCACAGTTATAAACTTCTCTCTTTTGTTCTGGTGATAATTCTCTTAAGTTAACACCAACAGTTAAACCTAAGAATTTATAAATTGGTCCCATCCATTCAGCATTACGATCAGTTAAGTATTCATTAACTGTAACAACATGAACACCGTTACCAGCTAATGCATTTAAATATGCAGGAAGAATAGTAGTTAAAGTTTTACCTTCACCTGTTTTCATTTCTGCGATATTACCATAATGTAATGCTAAACCACCAAGTAATTGAACATAGTAAGGTTTTTCACCAATTTGTCTGTATGCAACCTCTCTGATTGTTGCAAAAGCTCTAACAATAATATCTTCATCATTTATAGTTTTACCATTAGCTAATTCTTCTCTTAATATGTCAGTCATAGCTGCTAAATCTTTATCTGATTTCTTTTGATATTCTTCGTCTAAGGCTTCAATTTTATCAGCAATTTTTTTAAATTTGCTAAGTTCTTTATATTCGCTGTCAAATAATCTTTTAATTAATCCCATCTATAAAACCTCCAAATGTATATATTATTCTATCATACCCCTTATTAATATGGTAGAAAAATCAATACATACTAGTTAAATTATACCATAAAAAAAGAGATTTATAATCTCTTTTTTATTACTTAGAATAAATAATTCCGTAATTTCCGTCTTTTCTCTTATAAATAACAGCAAAACATCCTTCGTCTACGTCATTATATAAGAAAAAGTCGTGATCTAGTAATTCCATTTGAAGAATAGCTTCTTCTTCACTCATAGGTTTATTTTCAACAGTTTTTCTTTTAACTACTTGATTAGTTTCAACATATTCTTCATCTTCTTCAGGAATAAAGCTAAATACTACATCAGCAGCATCTCTACGTTTATTTAATTTTGTTTTATTCTTTCTTATTTGTCTTTCTAGTACATCTACTACTAAATCAATAGCAGCATATAGGTCGCTATGTTTTTCTTCAGCTCTTAATGTATATCTAGATGTTGGAACAGTTACTTCAATAATTTGTTCACCATTTCTTGCTCTAATTAAAACATGAGCATCAACTTTACTTGCATCTTCGAAATACTTATTAAGTCTCTCAAGTTTTTCTCCCACATATTTTTTGATTGAATCAGTTACTTCAATCTTGTCGCCACGAATATTAATATTCATAACATCAGCCTCCTACTTGTACTATATCACAAATACTCATTTTTGCAATATAATTATGCATTTGCAGGAATTATTTTTACAGACTTTGCTTGATATCCTTTAGTAGTATCTAATAGTTCAAATTTAACTTCACTTCCAGGTATTAATGTCTTAAAACCTGAATCTACTATTTGGGAATAATGAACAAATACTTCTTTATTATCATAACTAATAAATCCATACCCTTTATCATTATTAAACCACTTTACTATACCTATCACACTTATTCCTCCTTTCCGAAGAATAAATTAACATACACGAAAGTACAAAAAGGTATATTAAAGTATATAAAAAAGAGATTTTTAATATAAATCTCTTTTTTCTCTAGCTAAATCTCTTTCTTTTATAGATTCCCTCTTATCATATAACTTTTTACCAGTACATATACCTAAAAGAATCTTTACTTTATCATCTTTAAAATATAATTTTAAAGGTACTAAAGTTTTACCAGTTTGTTTAACTATATCAAATATTTTATTTATTTCTTTTTTATGAAGTAATAGTTTTCTTTCTCTTCTTTCATCATGATTAAATCTATTACCTTCATCATATTTAGCAATATACATGTTTATAACATATATTTCACCATTTTTAACTCTAGCAAAAGTATCTTTTAAATCAACGCTACCCTTTCTGATAGATTTAATTTCTGTGCCTTTAAGTACAATTCCACATTCATACTCTTCTTCTATAAAATAATCAAAGTATGCTTTTTTATTTTTTACTTCTACCATTATTTAATGTTAATTTTTTAGCGTCCTCTAATTCTTCTTGATTATTATCTAATTCTAAATCTTTTACTAGTTCAAAATCTATTTGTTTATCTTCTTTAGAAGCTCTAGTACATTTAACGAATAATCTGTCACCTATGCTATATCTTTTCTTAGTACTCTTACCCATTAAACACATAAGATCTTCTACATATTCGAAATAATCACCTTTTAATGATTGAACAGGAACAAATCCTTCAATACCATTATCAATAGCGCAGAACATACCAGTTCCAGTTACATCAGTAACCATAACTTGGAATTCTTCACCAATATGATCTTCCATATATTCTGCCATCTTCATCTTATTAACTTCTCTTTCGGCTTTTGCAGATGCTTGTTCTCTATCAGAAGATTGTTGGCAAATTTCATCAAGATGTGAGCCATAATAATTAATAGTTCTTTCATCTAATTTATGTTCAAATAAATATGTTCTTAATAATCTATGAGTTTCTAAGTCAGGATATCTTCTAATTGGTGAAGTAAAATGTGTATAACATTTACTTGCTAAACCGAAGTGTCCAATATTATCTGTTGAATATACTGCTTTAGCCATAGCTCTAACAGCTTTTGATTTAAATATTTGAGCTAATTTATCATCATCAACATGTAATTGATTTAATAATTTTTGATATTCTCTTGGATTAACTGTCTTCATTCCTGTTAAATGTTGACCATTTAATTCACAGAAATGAATAAAATCTTGAAGTTTTTCTTCATTTGGTACATCGTGAACACGATATATACCAGGTAATTGCATGTAATAAATAGTAGTAGCTACAGCTTCATTAGCAGCAATCATGAAGTCTTCAATTAATCTTTCGCCTTCTCCTCTAACTCTAGTGCTGATTTCAATTGGTTTACCATTTTCATCACATACTACTTTAGATTCATCTATATCAAAATCAGATGCGCCTCTTCGAGTTCTATCATTTCTAATGATATGAGCTAATTCTTGCATTGATTTTAATGTTTCAGCAAAAGGTTCATATCCTTCTGGAATATTATCTTTTTCTATAATTTCATTAACATTTGTATAAGTCATTTTCTTATTAGATCTAATAATAGATGGGAAAATATCAGATGACACTGTTCTTCCTCTTGAATCTATTTTCATTACACATGAAATAGCACATCTATCCACACCTTCATTTAATGAACAAATACCATTTGATAATTTATGTGGTAATTGTGGAATAACATAATTAGCTGGATAAGTAGATGTACCTCTTCTTAATGCTTCTTTATCTAAAGGAGATCCTTCAGTTACATAATAAGAAACATCAGCAATATGTACTCCTAAATAATAATATCCATCTTTTACTTCTAATGAAATAGCATCATCAATATCTTTAGTATCAGCACCATCGATAGTAAATATCATTTCATTAGTTAAATCTTTTCTTCCTACTCTATCTTTTTCTTCTACTTCTGTAGGTATTTCTTCAGTTTGTTGCATAGCTTCATCAGGGAACTTATCAAATATATCATATTTAGCACATTCTGCTAATACATCCATCCCTGCATCATCTTTATGTCCAAGATGTTCAACTATATCTGCATTACACTTCTTTAAATCAGAAGATAATTTAACACATACTATTTCACCTTCAACACAATTATCAATTTGATCTTGTGGAACTTTAACTAATCCTGCTCTTGGATCTAAAGGTGCAAAATATAGTTTTCCTTTTTCGTTTTTTATTTCACCAACTATATTCTTTTTATCTCTTTTTAAAATAGAAATAACTTTACCTTCCCATTTAGATTCATCAATTACTTCTACTAAAACATAGTCATCATCTAATGCTTTATTTAAATTATCCGCAGATATATGAATATCTTCTTCACCAGGTGTAGTATTAATTAAGAAACCAAATCCTTTTTTATTAACAGATATTACACCCTTTCTAAAGTTAGGACAATTAACATATAAAATATATTTATTCTTTTTTGTTAAATAAACAGTAAATTCTTTTTGACATTCTTCTAATACTGTTTGTAGATTAGAAACTTCTTCTGGTGTCTTTAATCCAAGTTTATCTGCAATAGTCATCACATCTAATGCACTATATTCATTTTGTAATAATTCTAAAAGTCTCTCTTTCATCATAATCACCTATTCTAATTATAGCATTGTTTAATAAAAAAAGTACATTTTCATGTACTTCTCATTGTAAATATAACACTAGTAAAATAAGTATAAAACTAACGAAATAACAAAGAATGAAATACCTAAAATCAATGTTATTCTACTTATTACTAATTCAGATCCTCTTTCTTTTATGTTAGAGAATAATTCTTGATTACCACCTGTAATAATTTGTCCACCAGCTTGAGCTTTATTACTTTGTAATAATACTAAAGCTATTAGTAAAACAGATATTACTATTAATGCCATTTCTAAAATTTCTGCCATCATAATCACCCGATTTCTTTAATAATTTAACATAAACATACATAAATATCAAGAAAAATAGACATTTAATAAATATAGTAAATAGTATAATTTATATGTAAAACTAAATCAATACAAAGATTAATACTTATTTATAATATTTTTTATGATATAATATAGAAAGAATAAGAAGGAGGCGATAACATGAAATTAGTAACATTAACACCAGGCGAATTTGATGAATTTGCTAAATATCATCCACTTAATAATTATCAACAATCATCTAAATATGCTAGATTAATGACTAATCATGGATATGACTATGATCTTATTGGTTTAAAAGATGATAATGGTCAAATAGTTGCAGCCTCTGTAATACTTAAAAGAAAAATAACTGGTAATACTAGATATGGATATGCTCCAAAAGGATTCCTTTTAAATTATTATGATGGAGATACATTACAAACATTCTTAAAAGAATTAAAAGCTTATTATAAAAAACAAAACTTTATATTTATAAAATTTAATCCTGAAATAATTACAGGATCTACTTCTAAAGCAGAAAAATGGCAAATCTCTTACAATGGTAATGTAAGAATAATAGATACATTAAAAGCATTAAAAGTAAAACGTAGATTAGAAGTTAGAGAATTCGATTTAATGGAACCTAAATATAATGCATTTATTAATTTAAAAGCTACTAATTTATATACTATTAATAGAAATTATAGAAAGAAAATTAAAAGATGTTTAGGAAATGGTTTATCATTAACAGTTGGTACATACAAAGATGTTGATGAATTATATCCATTACTTAAAGGTAAAACTAATAAATCTATAGAATTCTACCGTGACTTCTATAATGTATTTAATCAAGATAACTCAATTGATTTAGTATTTGTAAAAGTAGATTTTAACAAATACTTACAATTCGTTAAAGATAAATATGAAAGAGAACTTGAATGGAATGATCTATGGAATGATAAAATTAGATTAGATCCTAAAAAATCTAATTTAAATGGAAAAATGAATTCAGATCAAAAATTACAAGGTTATAAAGCTGATGTTATTAAAGCAACTGAAGGATTAAAGGAACATCGTGAAGTAACAATAGCTGGCGCATTAATAGTTAAACAATTTAATCGTGTATCTATAGTAGCATCTGGATTTGATGCAAATTATAAATATTTAAATCCAAATCATTTCTTACACTATGCAATATTTGAAAGATATAAACAATATTTTGATTTCTGTGATATTGGTGGTGTAACAGCTAAATTTAATGATGAAACATCAAATTATAATGGATTAAATGCATTCAAGAAAGATTGGAATGCTAAAATATATGAATATGTTGGTGAATTTGACTTAGTATGTTCAGAATTTACATTTGATAGATTAATAAAAACTAGTTTCATTGAAAACGAATTTAATAATCATCCAAATGAAGCTATACCACCTGAACTATTACAATCAGCACAAAAATAAAAGAGACATAAAAGTCTCTTTTTTTATTTTCTATTAGCTCTTCTTCTTTCATCTGGATTAAGAATAGCTTTTCTTAATCTAATATCAGTAGGAGTAACTTCTACATATTCATCATCATTGATGAATTCTAAAGCTTCTTCTAATGTGAATGTTCTAGGTGGTACTAAAGCAATAGCATCATCTGAGCCAGAAGCACGAGTATTAGTTAATTGTTTATTCTTACATGGGTTAACATCTAAGTCATTATCTCTTGAATGAATACCAACAATCATACCTTGGTAAATATCAACAGCAGGTCCAACAATTAATTGACCTCTATCTTGTAAGTTGAATAATGAGAATCCTAAAGACTTACCATTTTCCATTGATACTAAAACACCATTCTTACGTGTTTGTAATTCACCAACATATGGTTTGTAGCCTTCAAATGATCTAACCATTACACCTTCACCTTTAGTATTAGTGATGAATGCTGATCTATAACCAATTAATCCTCTAGTTGGAGCACTAAAAGTTAAGTGAGTATAGTTATCAGGTGTAGTAGTCATACTCATTAATAAACCTTTTCTATTTTGAATATCACTAATAATTGTAGAAGCATAATCATTAGGAACATTAATTATTACTTGTTCAAATGGTTCAAGTTTTTGACCATTTTCTTCTTTAAATAAAACTTGAGGTTTAGATACACATAATTCATATCCTTCTCTTCTCATGTTTTCAAGTAAGATAGATAAATGTAATTCACCTCTACCAGAAACTTTATAACCATCTGAATTAGGTAATTCTTCTACTCTTAAACCTACATTAGTTTGTAATTCTTTATCTAATCTTTCTTTAATATGTCTTGATGTTAAGAATTTACCTGATTGTCCAACGAATGGACCATCATTAACTAAGAAGTTCATACTTAAAGTTGGAGTTTCAATTTCAATAGGTGGAAGTGGATTTGGTTTATCTTTTGTACAAATAGTATCACCAATAGAAATATCTGCACATCCTGCTACAGTAACAATATCACCATAGAATGCTTCATTTTTTTCTACTCTATTTAATCCTTCATTAACAAATAATTTAGATACTTTAAAACTTTCTAATGAACCATCATTTTTACATAATGTAACTAATTCACCAGATTTAATTTTACCTTTAGTAATTCTACCAATACCTAATCTACCAATATATTCATCATATGCTAATGAAGAAACTTGTAATTGTAAATCATCATTTTCATTTCCTTCATAAGCAGAAACTTGATTTAATACTACATCTAATAATGGTTCAATACTCTTAGTACTTAAATCATGATAATCTAATGTAGCAATACCATCTCTAGCAACACCATAAACAATTGGGAAATCTAATTGTTCATCATTTGCATTTAAATCAACAAATAAGTCAAATACTTCATTAACAACTTCTTCTGGTCTTGCATCTTTCTTATCAATTTTATTTATAAATAATACTGGTTTTAAGTTTTGTTCTAATGCTTTAGATAAAACGAATCTAGTTTGAGGCATTGGACCTTCAGCTGAGTCAACAATTAAAATAACTGTATCAACAGTTCTAATAATTCTTTCAACTTCAGATGAGAAGTCAGCATGTCCTGGAGTATCTACAATATTAATTTTATAATCCTTATATCTAATAGCACAGTTTTTAGAATAAATTGTGATACCTCTTTCTCTTTCAATTTGATCTGAATCCATTACTTGATCAACAATTTCATCATGTTCATTAAAAGCACCATTTTGTTGTAATAATGCATCAACTAATGTACTTTTACCAGCATCAACGTGTGCAACAACTGCAACATTTATGATTTTATCCATAAATTCCACTCCTTTTTTAATAACTATAAAATAATACAACAAATGTTTAATTTTAGCAAGTAAAATATATTTTTAGGTTTTTTTATTCACTTTTAATTGTTATAATTACTATGGTGATAATATGAAAAAGATAAAGAACTTTTTTATAAATAATAGAATATATCTATATACTTTCATATTAAGTACATTAATAATAATTATTTCATATATTATAAATAAGGTTACACCATTTGGTGAAAAATCATTACTATGTGTAGACTTCTTTCATCAATATGGACCTATGATGGGAGAACTACACGATAGAATACTATCAGGTAGTAATTTAATATACTCATTTAGTATGGGTATGGGATTACCATTCTTTAGAAATTTTTTAAATTATATGAGTAGTCCTATAAATATATTGTTATTATTATTTTCTAAAACAAATTTATTAGAATCTTATTCATTAATAATAGGATTAAAAGCAGTACTTGCTTCTACTTTTATGACATATTATTTAACAAAGAAATTTAATAACAAAGAATTATATATGATATTACCTGGTATAGCATATGGTTTCTGTGCATACTATCAATCATATTATTGGAATCTAATGTGGATAGATGGTATGTATTTATTACCACTTATAACACTAGGTATAGAAAATATTATTAATAAGAAAACTTGGAAGTTCTATACAATAACATTATCAATAATGTTAATAGCAAATTATTTTATAGCATATATGATTTGTATATATTCAGTTTTATATTTTATATTATATGGATTATATAAATTAAAAATTAAAGGTAATAAATTCAAACAAATACTAATAGATATATTTGATAGATGTTGGTTATTTGCAATAGGATCATTACTAGCTGGATGTATATCAGCAGTATTCTTGATTCCTATGTTTACTTCAATGCAATCAATATCAGCAACAGGTGGATCAATACCAAAAACTCAATATTATGATTTTCTATTAATAGATTATATTAAAATGCATCTAACTGGTGTTCAAACAACAACATTTGGATCTGATGTAATAACAGCGCCAAATATTTCATGTGGAATATTATCAGTTGCTGCATTACTATGTTATTTAATGAATTTAGATATTAAATTCAAAAATAAAATAATATATTTATTATTACTAGGTTTCTTTATAGCTGCATTCTTCTATGCACCTTTAGACTTTATATTACAAGCATTTCATGTTCCAAATGACTTACCATATAGATACTCATTTATATATTCATTTATAATGTGTATCATTATGGCATATTCACTTGTTAATATGAGAAAAATAAAATTCCCAGTAATGATAATTGCATATTTATTCTTAATGTCATTATTATTACTAGCATCAACTGAAACTTGGGAAAATATAACAACTAATATGTGTTATATAAATATGATTATATTAACTTTATATTTCTTATTTTATACAGCAATTGTTATATTACCAAACTTCAAAAAAATATTTTATGTAGCATTAATTTTCGTAGTATGTATGGATGCATGTGTATCAATAAATACTAACTGGGATATAACTCAAATAAAAGCAAATTTCTATAGTGATTATGAAACAAGATTACAAGAATTACATTATTTAGATAAAACAGAAACTGATAAATTCTATCGTATAGATACAACTAATATGCTTACATTAAATGATGCATCATGGTATGGTTACAATGGTGTTTCAACATTTAGTTCAATGGCATATGAATCATTATCACATTTAATGGATAGATTAGGATATTCTGGAAATAACATAAATAGTTATCAATATTCTGAAACAACTCCAGTAAATGATATTATCTTAGATATGAAATATATATTTGGCTTCACTAATGATAAGAAAAGATACAAATTAGAAAATACAACAGATTTTACAATTTCTAAATTTAATTACAATGTTGGTTTAGGATTTGCAACAGATACTAAATTAGATGAATGGTTATATGAAAGTGCAAATCCATTTGATGTTCAAAATGATTTCTTCTATAAAGCCACAGGTTATAAGCCATTTGATGAAGCTAAACCATTATCAAAAGATGTAGTATATGAAGATGATTCAAATACATTAGTTAGATTTGAATATAAAAATACTGGAGATCAAATGTATTTTTATTCTAGAGAAGGATCATTTAACTTTGTTCAAATAGGAAGTGCATTATACTATGATGGAGATGCATATGCTAGCATTGATTATGATTTAGATTATTCTTATTTAGAAGATTATGGTGAACCAAAAATAATTAATATAGCTTCTCAAGATGATAAAATTGTAATATTTGTAGATTACACATATTACTACAATTCAAATCCTACAGTATATACAATTAATCATGAAGAGTTTGAAAAAGGATATAAAAAATTATTAGAAAATAAATTAGATATTAAATCATTTAAAGAATCAAATATAGAAGCAACAATAGAAGTAGATGAAAATAAACTAGTATATACTTCTATACCATATGATGAAGGATGGAAAGTATACGTAGATGGAGAACAAGTAAAAACCACTCCACTAGGAAATGCATTCTTATCATTCTATGTTGGACCTGGAAAACACAATATAACATTTAAATATAAGATTCCATATTTTATACCAAGTTTATTATTATCTATATTTGGTATATCAATTCTAATAATAGATAAAGTATTTGGAGAAAAGATAAAAGAGAAATTTAAAGGTTTAATTAAAAAGAAACCAAAGAAAAAGAAAAAGCATACTAAATAGTATGCTTTTTTATTTATCTTCAACAAATAATTTCTTTAAATTCTTTTTAGGTAATAATATTTTTATACTCTTTTCGTTCTTTATACTATATTTAAGAGTTCTTATTTCAAGTTTTTCTCCATCAACACACCAAGCTTTATGTGGATGTTTATCAAATACAATATCAATTCTTGAAGCTTTATAATATTCAAATCCACCTACATGTTCAGCACCTACAGCAAACACTTGAGCAAATGCTTTTAATATATCTAGTCTCTTAGTATATGTACAAAGTAATATTTCAAATTTATCATCATTTAATTTAACATCTCTAAAGAAATTATCCATACCTGCTATTCTTGTAGCAGATCCTATTAACATAAGTGAATACTTACCAGTTTTCTCTACACCATCTACTTCAAAAGAAATATTATAACTTTTAGTAACAGTAAAGAAGTCTTTTATACCATTCCAAACATATGCTAAATGTCCATATTTCTTTTTTTCTTCTCTAGGTGTTTCATATGGTATTTGCATAAACTTACCAAATCCACATACATATACAAATGGTCTATTATTAACCATAGGAATATCTATTTCTTTAACTTCTCCACTTAAACATAATTTTAAGTTTTCAGCTATATCTTTACCATATCCAAACATTGTACCAACATCATTTGTTGTACCTACAGGAATATGTGCAAGAATTAATCTTCTTTTTCTTTGTATATTTCCATACACTACTTCATTAAAAGTTCCATCGCCACCCATTGATATGACTAAGTCTACATATCCTAGATGACTAACTATTTCTTTAGCATGTCCACGATATTGAGTACCAATGAAAGTTGGTGAATATCCATATTTTTCTATTATCTTTTTATATTTAGACATGTCAGCATGATGAAGTGTATGTCCACTATTAGGATTATATATAACTGCACAAGTCTTCATATCATCACGCCTTTCAAATACTATTATAACTCTATTACTGTAAACTTATCTATAAAAAGTTATATTAAGTTGATATAATATAATTAGATATAATCAGGGAGGTTTATAAATGGCATATAATCAACATATTAAAAATATTTTATTATCAGACAATGTAGAATTATTGACTCACAATAAAAATAAAGTATCTACTGCTATAGTAGATATTTTAGAAGATGAAGTATTAAATTTTAATTTAAATGAAGAAACAGATTATGATTATCTTTATAAGGCATTTGATATCTTAGTTAATAACTTAAGAGATACTAAAGAAATGCAAATTCAATTATATGATAGATTTACTTATATCAATAATGAAATGAAAAATATATTACATACAATACCAAAAGAGGGATTAACAGAAAAACAAAGAGCTAAAATAGGATCACTTCATAGAATAATGAATAAAATGGAAGATACTATGTTACGTATTTACTATAATAGTCCTATTGAATATGATCCATCCAAAGAAGAATATATTTACTACATTATATTTGATTTAAAAAATATAAACTTTTTTAGAACAGCATGTGAAAAATTCCCACATATGGCAAATTCAGTTAATAAAAAAGGAATACCACTTATAGAAGTAGTATTAAATAAATACTTAGAAGCATTACACGATTATATATCTAAGCCCAACCTAGGACCATTAGATGATCTTATTTATTATGATAAAGTATTAACTACAATACTTGAATCAGATAAATTTAATATATCTGAAGTTGAAAAAGAATTACTTTTAAACAAAATAATTAAATTTAGAGAAAATCATAGCAGATTAACATCACAAAGAGCAAAAGAAAAATTATACTTTTATACTAATTCAGCATTTATAAAATTAAATGGTGACAAAGAAGAAGAAACATATTCATATTTAAATTATAAATATGAAGTTCATGATGTATTTAAAGAAGCTCATAAATCAGAAGCAAAACAAATATATATAGCAAATCAACAAATTGAAGAACCAAAATATAATAAACAAATATATACATTTGATGGTGAAGGAGCATGTGAAATAGACGATGGTTTATCTATTTCATTTGAAGATGGTATATATCATTTAGGAGTTCATATAGCTGATCCTACAGCATACATAAGTGAAGATTCAATAATTAATGATGAAGCTAGAAAAAGAACTAGATCTTTATATATTGAAGATGGATGTATACCAATGTATCCTTTAAATCTATCTAAAGACTTAATGGGATTAAATGAAGGTAAAAGAACATATAGTATGTCATATTATTTCGATATAGATTCAAGAACGGGTAATATTATAAAATTTGATATTAAAGCAGAACCTATAGTAATAACAAAGAATATGACTTATGATCAATTCGATTATATTTTAAGACATGGAACATATGATAAAAATATAGAAGAAACTTTAATACTTTTAAATCAAGTATCATCTATATTAAAACAAGTTTATAATGAAGATCTTATTTATCATGAGTTCCATAATTTAAGAGATTCATCTGTATCAAGAGGTATTGTTGAATCAGCAATGATATATGCAAATTATAATGTTGCAAAATTATTTGATGAAAAAGAATTACCATTTATATATAGATGTCACGTTGTAGATGAAGAACAAATTCAAGAACTAACAGACCTACAAGAAAGATTAAAACTACGACAAAGAACAGATCAAATGGTAAAAGACTTAGAAATGATTAAAAACCTATTCCCTAGAGCATACTATACAAGAATTAATGATGGTCACTATGGATTAGGTATTGATTATTATTCACATGTAACATCTCCATTAAGAAGATATGCAGATAATGTTGCAAATAGATGTATAAAGAAATTTGTATTAAATAAATATACTGAAGAAGATGTTAAATCATATAATGAATACATTGATATGGTAACAGAAGAAATAAACCAAAAACGTAGATCATTAGATGACTATGAAATAGAAATAGGAAAAAGAAAAAGTATAAAAAAATAAAAAAGAGACTTAATAGTCTCTTTTATTTTTTAATGGAGGAGCCTACCAGATTCGAACTGGTGCTCAGGGAGTTGCAGTCCCTTGCCTTACCACTTGGCTAAAGCTCCGTTACATGAAATGATTATATCACGATAAAATAACCATTTCAATAATTAATTAAGGTTTAAATAATACTTTTGATTTCTAAAATCAAATTTTACTTTAACATCTCTTGCTTGTTTAATTCTTCTATTAACTTGTAAGAATACATAATTATCAACATTTTCTTTACTTACTAATACACCTTTTTCTTTATATTCTTTAGTTCCAACAGTATATATAACAGTAGCATAATTAGCAAATACATCATTTAATGTAGTAAATGTTTTAGTAAAATATGCATCATCATACATAGTATGATCAAGATTTAACATTAACATCATATCAGCACTATTTCTTGAAGGTTCAATAATTTTTCTTTGTAAATTACATACCATTTTATTATTACATAATGCATATGGTATTTCGAATTTTTCAAGAATATCATACTTTTGAACATTCATTTTAAACATATTATGATTAACTGTATTTACTTTAATATCTTGTCCTACACTAAAACCACTGTCTCTATCTTCTGAATCAATATCTTTAGTAGTAATTTTAAATTTTCTATACATTACTAATACTTTTAATCCACTATTATCTACTGAATCTTGAATTCTTAAAGTCCAATTTCTAACATTAGTAGTACTTGGTACTTCAAATGTAAGAGTTACATCTACTGGTACTCCTGATACTAAATTTTGTTTATCTTGATAAGGAACACCTAAATCATAGAATTTAGAATTATAATTCAATGTTGGGAAGAATTCAATCTTACCACTTTGAATACTTATCTTAGTTAAATCTAATACAGCATCAGCAAATGATACATTTGTTAAAGACATATTAACTACAACAAATCTAGAACCTTCTTTAACAACATTACCATTATAATCTTCACCAGTTATATAAGCTCCATTAACAGTATAATTAATACCAGCAACTGTCATAACTGCTTCTTGTTTAGCTCTATCTAAATATGTTTTATAGTAATATAAACCATATATACCACAAGCAATTACTAATAAACCACCTAGCAACTCAAAATATACTAAATTCTCTAAGAAATAATATTTGCACTCTCTTAAAAATCTTCTTAATCCTCTAGCATACTTATAATTGTTTTGGCCAATCATTACTTCGAATTCAGCAGAATCTTCTTCAACTATCTTCATTTCTCTTATATCTTTAGAGAAATTAAATTGTCCTAAATTAAAACCAATACCACGTACAAAGATAACACAGAATAAACCAAAACCTACATATCTAATCATCATTGATGCATCTCTTGCAAGAGATAATGTAGAATCAGTTACTGTTCCATTTACTAAATTATTACATACACTTTTTAAATAAAAAATTAATAAAGCAGTACCAATAAAATATGCTAATGTTCCTAAATAAGCTCTCGTTGGTTTCTTTTTTTCTTTTAATAAATAATAAACTAATCCAGTTAATATTAAACCTACTACTACAAATAAGAATATATTATTACTTATTAAATATTCAGCACCAGCATATGTATACATCTTACTAGTCTTCAAATCAATAAATTGTTGTTGTAAGTTAGTAGCATTTACAGATAAGAAGGCAATACATCCAGCGATAACTAAATTGATAACTTTAAAATGTCTAATTATAAATGCATACGGTTTTCTAATTATCACTTTAGACCAGCCTCCTATTATGTCTATATTATAACATAAAAAAAGAATAATATATATTATATTATTCTTTAGTTATTGAATATAAATACTTTATTATCAGCACTAAAATTCCATTCAAAATATGATGCGATTTTTCTGTAATTACCTGAATTTTCTACATAGTAAATTGAATCACCAGATAATACAAAAGCATTACCTTTATTATCTAAACTAATAATCTTTTTAACATCTAAATTTTTAATAACATTTATTTCTTTAGTAGATCCATAATAATTATAATATAATTTATTATCTCTAATATAGTAATTAAATATATTATTATTCTTAAATGTTATATTCTTATATTTTAAATCTGACAATGAATAATTAATTTCTCTTCCTTCAAATGCAATACCACCATTTGAATTAGATATTTTTTTCATTTGTTTCTTATCTATATTCAATGTATATTCTTTTTCATTTTCTTTATCAAATAAATATATCAAGTTATCTTTATCACCTAAAAAGTATGAATCAAAAGAAATATTATATTTTAATTTCCATTTATTAATCTTTTGATTTTTAACATCAATTATATAAAAAACATTAAAAGATTTACTTTGATTATAATCAGGTATTAATAAATAATTACCTAATTGATATGTCAAAGGATTATCATATTGTTCTTTATCAATAAAATTATATTCTTTATTATGAATAATATCTTTAAATCCATATGATGTCCAGATTAATATTGTTGATGAATCATCATTAAGAGTTATATTATCAACCTTTTTAATATTAGCATCATTTTTTACTTCATCGTTTTCATATAAAATTGAATATAATTTATTATCTTTTATTTGAACCATTTTTGTTTCATTAAAAACTTTTAACTTACAAAGAGTATAACCAGATTCTTCTTCATAACAATTAATTTCTTCAACTAATTTTCTTTTAGTTGTGTATTTATGTTCATAAGCAAAATCTACATTAATATTATCTTTAGAAATATTAAAAGTGAAATAATTACCATCATATCTTTCTACTACTTTATAGCCATCTTTATCGTAATCTAAGACATAAGTTCTTTCTTTATTAGTAAATACTATTACACATATGATAAGTAATATAAAAGATATCGCTAATACTACTATTTTTTTCATAAATTCTCCTATATAAAAAGATTCTATTCTTTAGAATCTTCTTCTTTTTCATCTTTACCGTATTTCTTCTTCATATCCATCATGAAAGTAGTAATCTTTGTTTCAACTTCAGGCAAACATTTTTTATCTAAGTTAGATAAATAAATTACTTCTTTTACAGTATCAATTACAACAGTACCCCAGAAAATAGATGAGATAACAGACATATCATTATATAAATCTGGAGTAATAGAAATAAACTTATAACCAGGCAAAATTTTCTTATGACCAATCATAATTCTTTCATTTGTAATTGCAAGAACTGCACTATCAATTAATCCCCAAGGTTCATTGTTTAATTGTCCACAACAAACAAATTGAATTTCTTCATTAGGATTTAAATGCATATCAATAATCTTACAATGCTTTTTTATTCTCCAACAAATACCATATGGATATTTATCCACAAAATCTTTTACTAATGTTAAACAACCTTTAGCCATTACTTACCACTCTCCAATACTTTAAACTCTTTTAGTTTTTTAACTAAACTATCTTCATTAACATAACCTTTAATACATCCAACTAATTTACCTTTTTTAGTAACTAATGTCATTGGTTTTGGGAAACCTTTCTTTAGACTAGTTTCATTACCATCTACAGTACAAGATGCAGGTATAGTTAAATCTAAATCTAATATCTTAAGATATTCTTCTTCATTATACTTATCTGAATCAAAATAATATATATTTAAATTATAATCTTTTGCTACTTTATTAAATACTGGTTTATATAAATTACAATATGAACAAGCATCATATCCAAATACAGCTACAGTTAAATCATTACTATTTACCTTTTTTATATATTCTTCAGCAGTACTAAGTGTTTTATAATAAATCATCTTAGAAGGTATTTCATTAAAATAATAGTATCTAAACATTTCATTTGCTTCTTTTTCAGTAATTTCGGCTTCAAATCCGCCTATTACTTTTCCTTCATCAAATATTATAAACATTGGTAATTTAGCATCAATATCTAAATTAGATGATTTAATTAAATCACTTAATTCATTAAGTGTCATTTTAGTTTTTAATACTTTAATTTTATATTCTTTTTTAAAGAAATCAACAAATGTACTATCTTCATTATTTGAAGGAACATATATTAAGCCTTCTTTATATTCAGCCATCTTAGTTGATAAATCAGAATAGTTAACTTCAATAACTCTTGAGCCAGCTTTTTCTATTTTAACCAAAACAACTAATAATATTATTACAAGAATAAAAAATCCGACTATAAAAATATTCTTCTTCATTATTAGTCCTCCCTATACAATTATTTTATTACAAAGACCAGTAAATATCAATAAAAACACCTATATAACTAATTGACAAAACATATTTAAAATATTATAATCTAAACAACTTAAACGAAGAAGAGGAATATTAGTAAAACCAATAATATACAGTGAGGTATCGGTTGGTGAGAGATCCATATTATGTTTTATGAACGCACCTTGGAGTTTAAAAGCAGATCTGCTATAAAGATAAGAGATAGATAATCCTATGAAATAAGGTGGTACCACGATATAGTCGTCCTTATATTATAGGATTTTTTTAATTAAAAAAGGGTGATAATAATGAGCTTAATTAAAGATTTAGAACAATATGTTAATGAAGTTATTAAAGATTTAGGATATGAAACAGATGTAAAAATCGAGAAATCTAAAATGAAAGAATTTGGAGATTATCAAATTAATGCAGCTATGTCTCTTGCAAAACAAGCAGGAAAGAATCCAAGAGAAATTGCACAAGAAATAGTAGATAAATTTGATAATAGATTTACTAATGTTAATATTCAAGGACCTGGATTTATTAATATTAGTATAAGTGATGAAACATTATTAAAAGATGCAAATGAATCAATGAATAACTTCGATAACTATGTAGATAAAAATGAAAAGAAAAGAAAAATAGTATTAGATTACGGTGGTGCTAATATTGCTAAAGAAATGCATGTTGGTCATTTTAGATGTAATATTGGTGAAGCTGTAAGAAGATTATTAAATGTATTTGGTGATGAAACAATATCAGATGTACACTGGGGTGACTGGGGAACACCAATGGGATTAGTTATAAGAGAAATTCAAGAAATGTATCCTGAATTACCTTATTTTGATCCAAACTTTGATGGAGAATATCCAACTGAATCACCAGTAACAAATGAAGAATTAGGAGTTATATATCCAAGAGCATCTTTAAAGAAAAAAGAAGATGAACAATACGCTGAAGAAGCTAAAGCAATAACTGAAAGATTACAAAATGGTGATAAAGGACTTTTAGCTTTATGGAAACATATTGTTAATACATCTGAAAAAGATGCTGAAAAAATATATGATTATTTAAATTGTAAATTTGATTATTCATACGGTGAATCAAACGCTGCTCCTTATGTTAATGATGTATTAAATATATTAAAAGAAAAAGGTTTAGCTGAAGAATCTGATGGTGCATTAATCATGCATGTTAAAGAAGAAACAGATAACAAAGAAATGCCACCACTAATGTTAGTTAAATCAGATGGAGCTATTCTATATGATACAACTGAATTAGCTACTATATATCAAAGAATGAAAGATTGGAATCCAGATGAAATATGGTATTTCACTGATGAAAGACAATCATTACACTTTGAACAAGCATTCAGAGGTGTTAAAAAAGCTGGAATTGTTAACGACGATACAGTATTAAGATTCTGTGGATTCGGTACAATAAACGGAAAAGATGGAAAACCATTTAAAACTCGTGATGGTGGTGTAATGTCACTAAAAGGTTTAATTAAATTAGTACATGATGAAATAGAACCTAAGATTAAAGAAGAGATTACTGGAGAAGAAAGAAGAGATATAGCTGATAAATTAACATTAGCAACATTAAAATATTCAGATCTTACTCCACAAAGAAGAACAGATTATATATTTGATGTAGAAAAATTTACTGAATTTGTTGGTAAAACAGGAATATATGCAGTATATACAACAACAAGAATTAAATCATTATTAAATAAAGTTAATGTTGAAAACACATCACTTACTAACATTCCAAATCAAGAAGTAAGAGATATATTAGTTAAATTAACTGAATTACCAAAATCTTTAACAGCAAGTTATCAAGATGCTTCATTAAATTATATATGTGATTTTATATATGAATTATCTTCATTATTTAATAAGTTCTATGGAGATCACAATATCTCAAATGAAACTAATGAAGAATATAAAAATACATATATAGCATTATCTAAATTAGTTTATAATACATTAAGTAATTTACTTAATATATTAGCAATTGATGAAGTTAATAAAATGTAACAAAAAAGAAGGATTAAATCCTTCTTTTATTTTGTTATTTTAGTAATTGCATCAGGAATACACTTTACTGTATTTCTAGCTATCATACTAAATGAATTAGATTTACCTTGAGCTATTTCACCAGCATATCCATTAATATATGCACCAGCAGCAACAGTATTAATATCAGGTTTATTATATCCAAGTAATCCAACTAATATACCAGCTAATATATCTCCAGATCCAGCTGTTGCCATTCCTGGAACACCTTTGTTAACAAGTAATACTTTTTCACCATCACTTATAACAGTAGTAGGCCCTTTTAATAAAACTATAATATTATATTTTTTAGCAAAGTCTTTTACTTTTTTAATTGGATCATTCATAATATCTTTTTCTCTAATTTTACTAATTCTAGAGAATTCTTTAACATGAGGAGTAATAATAATCTTTCCTTGAGCTCCTTTTAATTCATTTAGATCCATATTAGCTAATGTATTAATACCATCAGCATCAAATATAATTGGTTTATTATAATTTCTTAATAACCATTTAACAATCTTATTATATTCAGGAGATTTACCCCATCCTATTCCAACTAGTAATGCTTTAGTTTTATCTAAAGCACTTAACATATATTCTTTATCAAATCTAATTTTTCCATCTTTAGATGGCATAGGAAATATTGTGCTTTCTAATACATAAGGTATTAAACCAATAGCTATAGGTTCAGGAACACATATTCTAGATACTCCACATCCTGATAATAAAGCACTTAATCCCATAGAAGCTAATTTAACAGATCCTGAATATTCTACACTTCCACCCATGATAGAAACATATCCAAAATCACCTTTATCAGAATTATTAGATCTTTTACCTAATAATTTTTTAACATCTTTTTCTTCATATAATTTAATACTATCATCTAAAATAGGATATCCTAATGGAGCACATGTTAAATGTTCAATATAATCTTTAGCATCATGTAAGAAATGTCCTATTTTATATGAACTTAATGCTACTGTTAAATATGAATGAACAGCATTAGAACATATACCATTATCTGCATTTAAACCAGATGGTATATCAATAGAAATAACTTTCTTTTTAGATGCATTTATTTTATTAACTATTTTTAATTCTAAATCTTTTAAATCTCCATTAAAATTAATACCATATATAGCATCAACTATACATGAATAACTGCCAAAGTTAGTACCCTTTTCAATTAGATGATAAGGTATTTTTTTATTTATACATTCATCAAATAGAGTTTTACCAATCTTACTAAATTTTTCTTCTACTAAAAAGATAGTAACACCAATCTTATTATCTTTTAATAAACTAGCAAGAGCATATCCAATAGCAGCATTATTAGAATTTCCACATACAATAGCAACTCTAGATTTAAATGCATAAGCATCAAAAACACCTTTAGCACTATCTCTTATAGTTTTCTCTAAACTAACACCATTTTGTAATGCTAAGTTTTCACATTTATTCATATTTTTTCTACTTAATACTATTTCCATGAATATCCCTCTATTCTAACTATATTTTAGCATAAAAAAAGATAAGTATAAATACTTATCTTTTAACACTAGATTCAACATTTGGAGTTGAATTATCTTCTGTTAAATATAAACTTACTTCTTTTTCAACAGCTTCATTAATAACTATATATGATTCTAATTGATGTAATCTATTTTCTTTTTCTTCTTTTGCAATAGAACCAACATTATATGCATGTAATATTTCTTGTTTTAATCTTTTCTTTCTTGCTTTAGATAAATCAGCAAATGCATCTTCTCTCATCTTTTCAAGAGAAGCACCAGTTTTCAATAATTGTTGTCTTTTAGCTTCATCAGAATTTTCACTTAAAGCATCCAATCTTAATTCCGCATCATTTTTCTCTATTTCATATTTAAATACTTCTATATTAGATAATTCGCGATTAACTCTATCATCAGCATCTAATTTAGCTATTAAATAAGCACAATAATCTTTTTTAATAACACCTTTAGCTGTTTGTAGTTTAATTAATGCTTGTTCAGATAACATTTCATATTTATTCTTTTCAGCTTTCATAGCAGCTATATCACATTTTATATCAGCTATCTCAACTTTAATTTTATTCTTTTCTATACTATTTCTATTAGAAAAATTCATATATTGATTTTCTAATAAATGAACTCTACTATTTAATTCTTCTATCTTCTCATCTAAGTTAATTACTAATCTCTTTAATAAATTATATTGGTTAACATATAATTGATAATCTTCTTTTTCTACAGATAAAGAATCATTTTGAATAACACCTTCTCTTACAAATGGTGCTCTTTCAATTAATAAAGCATATTTAAAATAATATTGTTCTGCTAATGCTTTATATGTATTTAAATTAGATTTATCTGTTCTTTTTAATTGATTTAAATTTTGAATTATTTCATAGTATTCATCAATTAATTCTTCTTTGCTCTTATTGTATACAACTGGGAAATCACCAAATTCAGTTTCAACAACTTCATTTGATTTAACTTCACCACTGATATAAACATCACCTAATATTTCATCTTGTAATTTAATAGATTCATCTTCATATTTAGATATAATATCTTCATAATAATCTATCATACTTCTTAATTCGATAATTCTATCTTTATGACGAAATCTATCTGAAGGAATCATTAATTCATATTCATTTAATTCACTATAATATATTTTTATCTTTGATCTAATTGCTCTTAAATTAGCTTCAAAAGTATTAGTCCATTCATCTATCTTATTCATAATTCCTCCTATAAATCTACTTCATCATTTCTATTTTTGAAATCAATAATTAAATATACTAATTGATATACCATACAAACAGGTATAATACCTAAAAATATCATTGCAACTAAATCTGTAATAAATACTTCCCAAAAAGCTTTTAAACCATATACTGTTGTTGGAATATCACCTAAAATAGCAGTATAAGAATATCCTCTAAAAGCACATACTATACCAGCAACAAAACAAAACATAATTGGTAAAAAAGAAATAATAAAAATAATTTTAGCTACCTTATGTTTCATATTATTCACCTATAATAATTATATCATATTTATTTAATAAAAAAAGCATTGTTAAAATTACATATTATATATTTTTAACAATAATAGAAATTAGTACTATTATTTACTTTTTATTATATTTTTTATACAATGTTAAAGAAAAGGATATGAGTTATATGGAAAAGAAAAAAAGAAAGTTAAAATTACCTATAATTATTTTGTTAATAATTATAATTTTATTAACAATTGGAATAGTTTTATTCTTAACATTAGGTAGAGTTAATATAACATTAAATGGAGAAAACTATATTACTTTAAATTACAATGATCCATATGAAGAACAAGGTGCTAAAGCTAAATATTTATTTAAAGATATAAAAGATATAAATATATCTGGAGAAGTAGATACAACAAAAGTAGGAAAATATGAAATAAAATATGAAGCCAAATATTCTTTTGTATCTTCATCAATAACAAGAACAATTGAAATAGTAGATAAAATAGAACCTACTATTGAATTAACTGGAAATACAAATATAAAACTATATACAGGAAATCAATATAAAGAACCAGGTTATAAAGCATATGATGAATATGATGGTGATTTAACAGATAAAGTTAATGTTAATAATTCATTAGATATTAACAAAGCTGGTACGTATACAATTATATATGAAGTAGAAGATTCATCAGGTAATAAGGTATCCACTACTAGAACTATTGAAGTATTAGAAAAACCTAAAACAAATAATACATCAGGAATACCTGTTTTAATGTATCATTTCTTCTATGATAAAAATAAAGAAAATAAAAATGATGGAAACTGGATGGAAATTCATTTATTTGAAGAACAAATGAAATACTTACAAGATAATAATTATTATCAACCAACATGGGAAGAACTTATAGAATATGTCGATGGTAAAACAACATTACCAGAAAAATCAGTTATAGTAACAGCTGATGATGGTAATCCATCGTTCTTTGAATTAGCAATTCCTATATGTCAAAAATACAATATTAGATGTACATCATTTATTGTAAGTTCATGGACACATGGAGATTGGATAGCATCAACATATAAAGACAAAGGAATTGATTTCCAATCACACACATATGACATGCATAAAGGTGGATGTCCTGAAAACCATGGTGGATTATTTAATTGCATATCACATGATGCAGGTGTACAAGATATGACCAAATCTAAAACAGATCTAGAACAAGTAAATAAAGTATATACAGTTGCTTATCCATTTGGAGATGTTAATCAAAATGTTAAAACAATAACTAAAGATGCAGGTTTCGTTTTAGGATTCACAACTCAATTTGGTAAAGTAAGACCTGGAATGGATAAACTAGAATTACCAAGAATAAGAGTTAATAATGGAGTTTCATTAGCAAATTTTGCAAAGAATTTATAAAAAAAAGACGAATTAATTTTCGTCTTTTTTATATTAAATTGAACTACAGTTCAATTGAATTTTCCATGGTGGAGTCGGCGAGATTCGAACTCGCGTCCAAATTACTCAAGAAGTAGCATCTACAAGCTTAGTTAGAACTCAAATACACTAGTAAAAAAGCGTCTAACAAACTAATACTAGCGTTACTCAATAAATATTCATCATTTGATCTTGAGTAAACAATCATTTGATATATTCTACATATATGAACCAATAGATTAACTGTAGAAGATTAAACTATCAGCACTCCACGCTAGTTATTAAGCGTATACTGGAGCAAAATTAAAATTATTGTCAGTTAATTTAAACTGTGTGATTTAAGGCAATCACCTTCCGCTTGCAACTAAATCCGGACTGTAATCTGTCGAAACCAGAAAACGACCCCGTACATAAAATATACAACAATACTCTCTTTTTAGCAAATAAAAAGGATTATTAATCCTCTTCATTTTTACTTAAATCAATAATTAATTCTCCATCTTTTGTATATAAGTATTTTTCTCTAGCATACTTTGCAGCATACTCAGAATCTTGTAATTTTATAACATCTTCACTTAACTTATCTTCTTCAGTTAATAACTTATTATATTTTTCTTTTAATTCACTAATCTCTTTTTTAGTATTATGTATTTTTATTAAATCAGGCGCACATGATAAAAAGGTTACAAAAAAGATTGTAATTATAACAGCGCAATATACTAAAAATCTTAACCTCTTCTTCTTCATATGCATATTCACCTACATAAATTTTAACATAGAAAATCTATACAAAATTTATATAAATGTAAAAATAAAATAAATTTACGCATATTATACAAATAAAAAAACCAACTTTACGTTGGTCTAATTATTCTTCTTCAGTATCAGCATTATCTTTCTTTAACTCATTCTCATATTCAGCTAAGATAGCATCAGAAAATATCTTACGAGCTTCTGCGTTGATTGGATGAGCGATATCTCTATATTCTCCTGGAGCAATTTGCTTAGAAGGCATTGCTAAAAATAAACCATTATCGCCTTCAAGGATTCTAATATCATGAACTACAAATTGATCATCAATTGTAACTGAAGCAAATCCTCTCATTTTTGAATTTTCTTTCTCAACTACGCGAACTCTTACATTAGTAATTTCCATCGTGTACACCTCTCTACTATAATCCTATTCTAAATAAATTATAATACAGACTTTATTCAATTACAATAATTTTTTTCTAATTGTTGATATCAAAGTATTCATTAGTAATAAATACAAAATCTTCATATGTTAAAGTTTCAGCTCTATCATTTAAAGTAAAGCCTATTGATTGCAATATATTTTCAAGTTTATCTAAATCATAACTTCTTAAATTATTACGTAAATTCTTACGTTTAAATTGGAATGAATCTCTAACTAATTTATTAAATTTATCAAAATCAGTATGTTCTAAATTATCTCTTCTATTTAAACTAATAACAGCAGAATCTACATTAGGCATAGGATTAAATTTCTTTTTAGAAACAATTAATTCTTTTCTAATATTAAAGAAATAATTTAAAAATACAGTTATACTTCCATATTCTTTAGAATTAGGTCTAGCACTAAATCTATCTGCAACTTCTTTTTGAATCATAATTACTATTTTTTTAACATCTAAACCACTATTAATAATATTAGTAATAATTGGAGTAGTAATATAATATGGTAAATTTCCAATAATATATAAAGTATCATATTTAATATCTTTAATATCATTCTTTATATCTCTTTTTAAGAAATCATCATATATTATTTTAGTTTTATCATCTTCTAAAGGTAATAAATAATCTTTAGTATCTTGATCAATTTCATATGCTATTAAATTAGCATTATACTTTTTTAACTTTTTAGTAAGAGCACCAGCTCCTGGACCTACTTCAATTATTAAATCATTTTCTTTAGCAGGTATTAATCCAACAATAATATCTATAACATTATTATCAGTTAAAAAGTTTTGTCCAAATTTCTTTTTAAAATTAAATTTCATATTAATCACTTCTTCGTGTAAGATTATAACATAAAAAAAGTAGGATTATCTAGTCCATCCTACTCTTAATACATCGTATGTAATTTTTCTTCTTCCAATATATTTAGAAGCATATTCTTCACTTGGAGATAATAAATCAATATCAGTACCAAGTACGCCTCTGTCTAATACGATAGCAGTTCTCTTTTCACCATTCATTTCCCAAGTAATAATAGAACCACATGCAAGTGATTTAGAACTTGCAACTATATCTACAGTACCATATGTTTTGTCATCATATGTAGTAGTTCCATCTAATACATTTTGTCCAGTACATCCTAATGTACCACCACATAAAGGACAATCAGCAGCATAACCTGTAAGATCACCAGTTAATGTATCTAATGGATAATATATATCTTGCATATTAATTTCATTTAATTTATATGCCATAGCACTTAAATCTAAGGTTTTATTAACATTAACGTTAGAGATTTTGCCATCTTCTGACTTCATTCCAACTTGTTGAGCACATAATACAATAGCTATAATAAAAATGATTTGTGTTGCTTTAAATACTTTGTGTAGTCTATCTTTAATCATTTATCATCATCCTCTATTTATATTATACGATGCAAGTATTTAAAAGTCAAAAACTTTTGAAACGACACTTTTTTGACACTTTTTTACGTCATTTATGTCTATATTTTTAAGTTTTGCAATATATTCTGCAATTATACGTATATTAGAAGGATTATTTTTAGTACCTCTTAAAGGTTCTGGTGTTAAATAAGGACTATCTGTTTCCAATAATATTCTATCCATTGGAATTTCCTTAATAACATCTCTTATAGTACTATTCTTAAAAGTTAGATTACCATCTACTCCAATGTAATAACCTAACTTTTTATATTCTTTATATTGTTCTAATGTACCATCAAAACAATGAATAACACCTCTATTATTGTGTTTCTTCAATATTTCTATCATATCATCAAATGCATCTCTGCAATGAATAACTACAGGTTTATCTATTTCTTCTGCTAATTCTAATTGTTTTTCAAATAAGCTTATTTGTTTATCTTTTTCATATCCATCATAATGATAATCTAAACCAATCTCACCAATAGCTATAAATTTTTCATTATCTAAATTATCTAATACAATCTTTTTTAATTCTTCAAAATTATCATCTATACATTCAGGGTGTATTCCTAAAGTAATATATATATCAGGATACATCTTTGATAATTCTAACATTTCATAACAAGTTTCTGTATTAGTAGCATTAGATATATATTTTTCAACACCATTATCTTTTGCTTTAACAATAATAGATTCTATATCATCATAATATTCTTTATATAAATGGCAATGTGTATCATATAACATCTATATTACCTCCGTTAAAAATAGTCGGTAATAATGCCGACTATTTAGTTGTATCAATTCTAGCAAATAATATTTCTGGATTATTTACTTTAGTACCAGATACATATTTACCAAATTCTTTAGTACTTTCATATGATTTAATATCTGTATTAATTTGATAGAAAATCTTATCTGCAGTTTCAGGTAAGAATGCTTGTAAGTATACAGCACATACTCTAATACTTTCAATTAAATTATATAAAACTTCTTTTAATCTATCTTGTTTATCTTCTTCTTTAGCTAGTGCCCAAGGCATAGTTTCATCGATATATTTATTTGAAGCTCTTAATACTTCAAAAACATCATCAATAGCATCAGCAATTCTTAAGTCATCCATATGTTTAGCAACTTTATCACCTAAAGAAGTAACTAATTCTTTTAATGGAGCATCCATTGTATCTTCAACACCAGTTGATTCAACAACTCCTTCAAAATATTTATTACTCATTGAAATAGTTCTATTAACTAAGTTTCCTAATATATTAGCTAAATCTCCATTAATTCTTTCAACTAATAAATCTTCAGTAAATACTCCATCATTAGCAAATGGAATTTCATGTAAGAAATAATATCTAACTGCATCTACTCCATATTTTTCTACTAAATCATCAGCATATACTACATTTCCAACTGACTTAGACATCTTACCATCTGCCATTATTAACCAAGGATGTCCAAATACTTTCTTAGGCATTGGAATATCTAAACTCATTAAGAAACAAGGCCAATAAATAGTATGAAATCTAATAATATCTTTTCCAATTAAATGAAGATCAGCAGGCCACCATTTCTTGAATTCATCATTTCCACCATCTACATCATAACCAATATTAGTAATATAGTTAGTTAATGCATCTAACCAAACATAAACAACATGTTTAGGATCAAAGTCTACTGGTATTCCCCAAGTAAATGCAGTTCTTGACACACATAAATCTTGTAATCCTGGTTTGATGAAATTATTTAACATTTCATTCTTTCTAGATTCTGGTTGAATGAAATCTGGATGAGATTCAATATATTCTTCTAATTGTTTTTGATATTTACTTAATCTAAAGAAATATGATTCTTCACTTCTTTTTTCAACTGGTCTACCACAATCAGGACAAACCATTACACCATCTTCATTTTCAACAACTTGAGATTCAGTCCAGAATGATTCATCAGGTACACAATACCATCCTTCATATTTATCTAAATAAATATCACCTTTATCATACATTTTCTTAAAAATATGTTGAACGATTTCTTCGTGTTTTTTATCAGTTGTTCTAACAAATTTATCATATTTAGTATTCATTAAATCCCAAATACGTTTAATTTCACCAGTAGCTTCATCAACATATTGTTGAGGAGTTATACCTTTAGCTTTTGCTTTTTGTTCAATCTTTTCACCATGTTCATCTGTACCAGTTTGTAAATAAACATCGTAACCTTCTAATCTTTTGTTTCTTGCAATAGCATCTGCTAATACAATCTCATATGTATTACCAATATGAGGTTTACCTGAAGCATATGCAATAGCAGTAGAAATATAATATTTTTCCATTTAAAACCCTTCTTTCCTAAAATAAAAAAGTCATAAATTAAAGGACGAGTTAATACCCGTGGTACCACCTTAATTCATGACTTTATAATCACCTTAAATCGATAACGCTGATTTGCGATTTAAACTCCAGACCCATTCGACCAACTATCCACTTACCCACTTTCACCTAACAGGGCTCTCTAATAAAGCTTCATCATTGGCTTCTTTCCTTCATTGCTTAACGAAAATAATATATCACATGAATATTTTATATTCAAGTAATTATTTATCTTTTACCATATTTATCACTTCATTTAACAGTTTTACCTCATAATAAATGAAATGTTTATCTAAATTAATTAATGGTAAAGTTATATTAATCTTTTTTAATTTATAACTTAATTTATATCTAGGATTAATACTATAAGTTATTAAGAATAACTTTTCTCCATCTATCTTATTTGATATATCTTCAGGAAGCTCTATTGTAATAGTAGTATCAGTTTTAGTAACTCTATTAATACCTAATTTATCAGCAAGTTTTTCAAACCATTCTTCATACATATATACTTCCATATTATTATCAATCTTACCAAATCTATCTTCTATTTCTTTTTTAATTAATTCTAAAGATTCTTCATCTTTTATTTCATTAATTAATTTATGAATTTCAATCTTAAGAGATTCTTCAGATACATAATTATC
The DNA here is from genome assembly GCA_946615975.1 of uncultured Caryophanales bacterium. Taxonomy (GTDB): domain Bacteria; phylum Bacillota_I; class Bacilli_A; order RF39; family UBA660; genus UBA6985. The sequence continues at coordinate 84,966 of CAMOID010000001.1, read as the reverse complement.
ATCTATATGATTTGCTACTTCTATTAATGGATTACTTGCTTCATCTTCTGGATTTGGATTTTCTATACCTTTTAATTTATTCATTTCTTCTTGAACCATTTGAGTATATAATTCTAATCCTACAGAATCAACAAATCCTGCTTGTTCAGATCCTAATAAATCTCCTGCACCTCTTATAGATAAATCTCTCATTGCAATTTTATATCCTGAACCTAATTCAGTAAATTCTTTAATTGATTGTAATCTTTTTACTGCTGTTTCAGTTAATACCTTAGAAGGTTTATACATTAAGTAAGCATAAGCTATCTTATCAGATCTACCAACTCTACCTCTTAATTGATATAGTTGAGATAATCCAAAATTATCTGAATCAATAACAATTAAAGTATTAACATTTGGAATATCTATACCTGTTTCTATTATAGTAGTACAAATTAATATATCATATTTATTATCTATAAATTCAGATACAACATCTTCTAATTCATGTTTATCCATCTTACCATGAGCAATAGTAATTCTAGCTTCTGGTACTAATTGTTTTATTTTAGTAGCATAATCTTGAATAGATTCTACTTTGTTATAAAGAATAAATACTTGTCCATCTCTGGATAATTCTTTATATATAGCATCTTTAATAATAATATCTTGTTCTTCTAACACATAAGTTTGTACTGGATATCTATTAACTGGTGCAGTATCTATAATAGATAAATCTCTTAATCCAGACATTGCCATCTTTAATGTTCTAGGTATAGGTGTTGCACTTAAAGTAAGAACATTAACATCATTTTTAAGTTCTTTTATCTTTTCTTTATGAGTAACACCAAATCTTTGTTCTTCATCGATAATTAATAAACCTAAATTTTTGTATTGAACTTTATCATTTAATAATTTATGTGTACCAAATACAATATCAACAGAACCATCACTTAAACCTTTAAGTATTCTTGTTACTTCTTTAGCTGTAGTAAATCTGTTTAATAATTCAATATTAATAGGATATTCTTTAAATCTATCTTTAGCATTTAAATATTGTTGTCTACTTAATAAAGTTGTAGGACATAGATATGCTACTTGATAACCATTCATAACTGTTTTAAACATACCTCTAAATGCAACTTCTGTTTTACCAAATCCTACATCACCACATAGTAATCTATCCATTGGTACTTTATTTTTTAAATCAACATCAATTTCTTTAATACATTTTATTTGATCTCCTGTTTCATTAAATTCAAATTGAGAACCAAATTCAAATTCATCATCATAGTCATTAAAAACAGGACCTTCTATATTTTCTCTAGCAGCATATAATTTAATTAATTCATCAGATATATCTTTTATTCTAGATCTGACTTTCATCTTAGTTTTAGCCCATTGAGTACTATTTAATTTATTAATATGAGGTTTTACACCATCTTTTTCTACATACTTATATATTGTATTTATTTTTTCAACAGGAATATATACTTTATCATTACCTTGATAATTAATTAAAATATAATCTCTTAATAATCCACCTTTTTCAAGTGCAACTATTCCACCATATATACCAATACCATGTTGAATATGTACTACATAATCACCAGGTTTTATTTCAGAAAAATCTTTAATTTTTCTACCCATTTTATAAGTATTATTATAATTATTACTTACACTTTTAACATCATCAATATCATATTCAGAAATAACATAATAGTTTTCTATAATAAATCCTTCATTTATTTTCTTATTAATGATAGTAATTCTACCTTCTTGAATAACATCTAAACTATAATCAGGTATATATTCAGCAATTTTATCAATTTGAGATTGTTTACTTAAACAAACAATAACAGTACTATCTTTTTTATGAACATTACAATAATCTTTAAACTTATTATAATCTCCATTAAATTTAGACATATTTCTACTATTATACATTTGAGAACCTTTAATATTATTAATTGTTTCAATTTTAATAAAATCTTTTACTTTAATATCATCAAAGTTATACATAAAAGTAGTATCTTTTTCTAAAGATCTTGCTTTCTTAAATTCTTCTTCATCTTCAAGTATTTTATTCATACCATTTATTATTTGAGATTCATTTATAAAGAATACCATTGGATGATTCATATAATCATATAAACTATTATGATTCTTAGTAACAATTTCTTCAAAAGGAAGTATATTAGTATTATTAATTTCATTTATACTTAATTGAGTATTTTCATCAAATACTCTTATACTATCAACTTCATCACCAAAGAATTCAACTCTAATTGGATGATTAGCTTCAATAGGAAATATATCAATTATAAAACCTCTTACAGCATATTCACCTGTTGAAGTAACTAAAGTATCTCTTTTATATCCGAATTCTTCAAATAATTCTATTAATTTATCACGATTAATAGAATCACCTTTATTTAAATTAACATTTAATTTTTTAGAAGTTTCTATACCAGGTAAATATCTTAAATAACCCATTAAATTAGTAACAACAATATGAGGTTTATTAGATTTAACTAATTCTAATGTTTGTAATCTTTTTACTTTTAAATCAGGAGATATAGCTAAAGCTACACTTGGTAAAAAATCATCCATCGGAAAAAGACAGACATCGTCTGTATATGTTTTTAATCTTTGATAGATTTTATTAGAGTCATATAAAGCATTAGTGACAATTAATACATTTTTATTATAATTTTTAAAATAATTGTAATAATATAATATATTTAATTCATCAGATAATCCACATACAGTATCATGACTCTTATAGTTAAATATATTATTTAAGAAATCCATAAATACCCCTTAATTATATTTATTCATTAAATCTTGAATATTATCGTAATCAAATTCTTTAATAATACTAAATACTTTATCTAAATTCTCATCTATATGTTTTAATTCTTCTTTAGATAATTTACCTAAAACATAATCTTTAGTATCAATTGATCTATCATGTGAAACACCAATTTTAATACGAGCAAATGCTTCAGTATGAAGATGAGCAATAATATCTTTAATACCATTATGTCCACCTGCAGATGAATTAATCTTTAATCTAACTTTTCCACATTCCATATCTAAATCATCTTGAATTACTAAAACATCTTTATAATCTAATTTATAAAAATTAACTATCTCACCAACAGCATTTCCAGATAAATTCATATAAGTTAAAGGTTTAACAAATATATATTTTTCTCCATTTATATTAGTTTCATATATTGCTGAATTAAATTTTTTAGTCCAATCAACATCTCCTAAAAACTTATCTAAACAATACCATCCTATATTATGTCTAGTATTAGCATATTCTTTACCTGGATTACCAAGTCCTACAATAATCTTCATACTTACACCTCCTCAAATATATTCTTATAAGTACTGTTTTCTTTTATATAAACAGGTTTACCTATTTTAACATAATTTTTACCATTGTAAACAGATTCTATTAAAATAAAAGTACAATCAACACCCTGTTTATCATATACAGGAATAATTCTTTTTATACCAAATCTATATTTATTTAATGTATTTATGATATCAGCTAATCTATTAGCTCTATGTACCATATAAAAATATCCTTTATTTTCTATCATCTTAGATGCAACATTAATTATACCATCTAAATCAATTTTAATTTCATGTCTAGCAATTGCTTTTACTTCATTTTCATTAATATTGTCACCTGAAACTTCAAAATATGGAGGATTACAAGTTACAATATCAAACTTTTCTTTTATAACATTAGGTATATTTTTAACATCATCATTTATAAATTTAATATTATTTAATTTATTATATTCAATACTATCTTTACCTAAACTATATATTTCATTTTGTAATTCAACACCAGTTATATCAACTCTATCACCATATTTAATATTTAATATCATTGGAACCGGTGCATTACCAGAACATAAATCTAGTACTTTATTTATCTTTTTATGAACGCAAACAAACTCAGCTAGTAAAACTGAGTCTATTGAAAATTTAAAATAATCAGGATTTTGGTATATATAATACCCATAATCATATAGATCGTTAATTTCTCTTTTTGTATTCATGACAGTCATATTCTTTAATATCCCCATCTATATTAACTGAATATTTTTTGTTTAATACATCTAAAGATACTACTTTACCTTCACCATCAGATGTTTTAACTATTTCACCCATCTTAGGTAAACATTTTCTATGGTCAGTATAAACATCATCTTCATATGATAAACAACATAATAATCTTCCACATAAACCATTTATTTTTGTTGGATTAAGAGCTATGTTTTGGTTCTTAGCCATATTAATTGAAATAGAATCAACACCATTTAAGAAACCAGCACAACATAAAGCTCTACCACAAGGTCCTAAACCTCCTACTTCTTTAGCTTTATCTCTTACACCCATTTGGTGTAATTCAATTCTAGTTTTAAATTTAGCTGCTAATTCTTTAACTAAATCTCTAAAATCAATTCTCTCATCAGCAACGAAATTAAATGTTAATTGTTTTTTATCTAATGTATAAGAAGCATCTACAATTCTCATGTCAAGATTTAATTCTTCTGCTTTTTTTCTTGCAAATTCTAATGCTTCTTTAGAATGCTTTAAATTTTTTTCATAATCTTTTTCATCTTTAGGTTCAGCTTTTCTTAAAACAGGTTTCATTTTATCAATGTTAATATTTTTAGTATTTTCAACATTAATATCAACTACTTTACCATATTGAGTTCCTTTTTCTGTTTCAACAATAACATAGTCACCTATTACTAAATCAAGTTGATCATATTTAAATAAATATGATTTAGAAGATGTTTTAAATTTAATTGCACATACTTTCATATATTACACCCACTTTATAAATAGTTTATTAATACTCATATCTCTTATACTATTTTTACTTAAATCAGATAATATTTCATCAATTAATAATATTCTCTTAGATAAAATTGATACATCATCAATATCAATTGCATCTAATACCTGATTAGCAAATTCTAAATTATTATAATAATTATATACAATATTTTCAAACTTAATTGTATAAATTTTCTTTAATAACTTAATAATAAATAATAAATCATCTCTTTCTTTTTTAGAAAGACTCTTACTATTAACCATTAATTCATATGATTTAGAATGTTCTAAATCATAAACTAATTTCATAGTTTGATCATAATATTTTTCATATTCTTTATCTGTAATATCTAATAAACTTAAAATATTATCAGTTCCATATCTAAAATTATATATTTCACATCTAGATACAATAGTAGAAATCATTTTATCAAATGTATCAGTTATAAAGAAACCTATTATATTAGCATTAGGTTCTTCAAGAAATTTTAATAATTTATTAGCAGCATTTCTATTTAATTTATCAGCTTCAAATATAATATATATTTGATATTTAGAAACCAAAGGAGTTGTTCTAAATAAATTAACTAAACTATCAATTTGTTTTGTTGTTATTTCAGTCTTTAATGTATCTATTTTTTTACTTTTAGAAGATATATCTATATCTTTAATTTTATCTTCTTCTTTATCATCTTTTTCTAATCTTCTTAATACAAGTAAATCTGGATTATTATTATTTCTTATAAGATTACATATCTTACAAGTACATTTTTCATCTCCATCTACTTCACATTCTATTTGTCTAGCTATATCAACTATATCAGCAAGGCAATCATTTATATTATTTGTTTCAATTAAAAAAGCATGGGAATTATTTTTCTCATGAAATGATTTTAAAATAGTTTCCTTTGCTTTTTTACTTTCCATAAACACCTATATTTCTTTTCTATCTACTAATGCTCTATCTAATGTTAAAGAATCAATATAATCAATATCTACGCCAATTGGAATACCATATGATAATCTTGATACTTTAATATTTTTCTTTTCAAATATCTTTTTAATATATAAAGTAGTAGTTTCTCCTTCAATAGTAGGTTTTAAAGCTATGATTATTTCAGCATCTTTATTATCTTCACCTATTCTATCAACTAAACCACTAATATTAATATCTTCAGGATATACTCCATCTATTGGACTAATTAAACCATTTAATACATGATATTTACCATTAAATGTTCCAGTCTTTTCAAACATAAAAACTGATTTATAATCTTCTACTACACAAATAAGATTATCATTTCTATTTTTATCTGAACAAATATCACATACATCTTTATCAGTTAAATGTCCACATATACTACATGTTTTAATACTTTCTTTTACTTCTTTAACACTTTTAGAAAAATCTTCTATTTCTTTTTCATCTAAATCAAGTAAAGAAAGTGCATATCTTTCAGCACTTTTTTCACCTACACCTGGAAGTTTCTTAAAAGAGTTAATAGCATTTTCTAAACTCTTTGGATATAACATATTAGAATAAACCGCCTAATTGTTTACCATACATTCCCATTTTAGAATCAATATCTTTATCAATTTTACTAATAGCATCATTTAAAGCAATAGCAATCATATCTTCTAAAATTTCGATATCTTCTGAATCTAATTGTTTATTTTTTATAGTTACTTTTTTTACTGACTTATCGCCCATTAAAGTAACATCAACAAATTCAGATGTTCCTGTATATTCTGATTTATATATTTCTTCTTGTTTTTTTTGCATATCTTTTTGCATTCTTTGTGCTTGTTGCATTAAAGCATTCATATTCATAATATCTAATCTCCTTTTATTTAATTTCTATTTTATCATCAAATAAACTTTCAGCTAATGAAACAGTATCAGCAGATTCATTAACAAATTTATCTTCATTCATTAATTTATATTTTTTATCTTTATCAAAAGAACTTAATAGATCTTTCCATTCTTTTTCAGTAATAAATATAAGTTTATATTTTGATTTATTTATCTCATTAAACTTATTTTCTATTTCAAATAGTTTATTATTACCAACCAATTTAACAGATTCAGTTTTAGCAACTAATAATATATTATTATCAGACGCAACTTGAACCATAGTCTTACCTACTAACAAGTTAAACTCTTTCAATTTCAAATTGTTTATTTCATTTATAAATTTATTCCATAATTCATGACAAGATTGCTTATATTCTTTAGATGCATTAACAAATGAATTATTAATTCTTATGTTAATAAATTCATCACACATATTATAATGTGTTGAATTATCAATAAATCGATTTACATCTACTTGACACTCATTATCAATTATTTCCCGGGAAATAATTTGAGATATTTCTCTCGAGCTTAATTTTGTTTCATCATCATTAATAAATGATATAAGTTCTAGTTCTAACATTAAGAAACCATTAGAAGAATAATTTAATTTACCAGATATATCATTTAATGATTCAATAAGCTTTTTAATTTGATTAAATGCTTGTGTAGATAAGTTTCTCTTTTTCATATCAACAGCTTTATCTATATAACAATCTAACATTTTGTTGATAAGTATTTTTATATCAATTCCAGTTAATTTAATATTGTTTAAACTATTAACTAAAGTATCTATATCATTATGTAATATATTATTATAAAGTTCATTAATTTCATCAACAGTTACAGTTCCATAATTATTCTTAATAACATCAATATCAATTTTATCTGCAGCTTTTGATAATTGATCTAAGATACTTAATGCATCTCTCATACCACCATCAGATAAATAAGATATTTCTTCTAAAGCATCATCAGTAGCTTTAATACCTTCGTTCTTACATATTTTCTTTAAATTATCTACTATTTTATTTCTATCAATTCTTCTAAAATCTAATCTTTGACATCTAGATAATACAGTAATTGGAACATTTTGAACATCTGTTGTTGCTAGTATGAAAACAACATATTCAGGTGGTTCTTCTAGCACTTTTAAAAATGCATTCCATGCACTTTTAGATAACATATGTACTTCATCCATAATATATACTTTATATTTCATAAATGAAGGAGCAATCATTACTTCATCTATTATATTTCTTATATTATCTACACCAGTGTTAGAAGCAGCATCTATTTCTACTATATCAGGAGAACTATTAAAGTTTTGACAAGATGCACATTCTCCACATGGAATACCATCTTTAGGATTCTCACAATTAATAGTTTTAGCAAAAATTCTAGCACTACTTGTTTTACCTGTACCTCTTGGTCCTGTAAATAAATAAGTATGAGCTAACTTATTTTCAATAACAGAATTTTTTAGTAGTCTAACAATATGATCTTGACCCATTAATTCATCAAAATTACTAGGTCTATATTTTCTATATAAAACTTGATAGTCCATACGTATTCACCTATATAAATTATACCATAATACCTAGGAATATAGTACATTTTTGCATAAAAAAAAGATGACAAATTCATCTTATGTTTTCTTTAAAAAATGTTGATAACTTTTTTTTATATGTTTCACGTGAAACATCATCATCTACCCTATTTATATTTGTAGAATCAAATTTATTTTTATTATCTCTATCTAACAAATAATATATATTATCTACTCTACTAGCTTTTGCTACTTCTAAACACATATCACAAGGATATAAAGTAACATAAAGATCACAATCATTTAATCTCCAATCGTTTAAATATTTTTCAGCATCTCTGATAGCCATTATTTCAGCATGATTTGTAACATCCGGGATATCAATTCTTGAATTATGTCCCCTACCTATAATTTCGCCGTTTTTAACAATTATTGCACCAATAGGAATATCATTATTTTTATAAGATAAATCTGCTTCTTTAAGAATTTCTAATATATATTCTTTCATACTCTACCTCATTAAAAAATGCGCACACGATTAGAGACTGTTATGGCTGCTGTATTCCTACTCTGACCAGGTTCCAATATAACCGTTGCGCAAAAATATTATAACATAATCAAATAATTAAGCAAGATTTTATATAATGTTTCACATGAAACATTAAAATATTAATAAATCAAAGCATTATGTTTCACGTGAAACATTAAAATAAATCAATTTTAAATAAAAAATAGTTTCACGTGAAACATAGATAACTATTATCTAATAATAAATAGAATGTAGTAGTTATTAAAAGGTATAATATTAAAAAAATATATTATATATAATAAAAAAATAGGGTAGATGTTTCACGTGAAACATCAATTAATTATAGATAGATTAAAGAATAGGGGATTCTTCTTAAATTTAATATTTAAAAAAACAATAGTTATTTAATATAAAATAGAGTAGATGTTTCACATGAAACATTAATTAATCATAAATAAAGATAAAAATAGGTGATTCTTCTTAAATTTAATATAAAAACAATAACTATTTATAATAAAGTAGGGGATATGTTTCACATGAAACATAAAAAAAGAAGAAGTATATTAAACTTCTTCTTCAGTATTTGTAGTTTCAACTGGAGTAGGGGATTCTTCAATATTTTCTATTGTTGATAACTCTGAATTATCCTCATCGTCTTTACTAGTTAAACTAATAGTTGAAACATATTGATCTTCTTTAAGATTAATTAATCTAACACCTTGAGTAACTCTACCTAATTGAGATATAGAATCAACTGTAATTCTTATAATCATTCCTGATTCAGTAATAATTAATAAGTCTTCATCATCAGTTGCATTCTTAAATGCTACCATTGGACCATTCTTTTCAGTAACATTAATAGCTGTTACACCTTTAGATCCACGTTTAGTTAATCTATATTCAGATAATTTAGTTTTCTTACCATAACCATTCTTAGTTACTATTAAAATATTATCTTCATTATGTGCAATATCCATACCTAAGCATTCAGCACCATCTAAATTAATACCTTTAACACCAGATGCTGTTCTACCCATAGGTCTAACATCATTTTCATCAAATACTACCATTCTTCCTGCTGAAGAACCTAAACAAACATTATAAGTACCGTCTGTTAATAAAACATCTATTAATTCATCGTTATCTTTTAATGTGATAGCAATCTTACCAGTTTTTCTGATATTATCAAATTCTTCAATAGGTGTTTTCTTAATTAAACCTTGTTTAGTTGCGAAGATTAAGAATCTAGCATCATTATCTTTAGCTACTTTAATTACAGAACTAATCTTTTCATCTTTTTCAAGTTGAAGTAGGTTAATAATAGGTAATCCTTTAGATTGTCTGCTGTATTCAGGAATTTCATAACCTTTAATACGATATGTTCTACCTTTATTAGTAAAGAACATAATGTGATCATGAGTTGAAGCATTAATCAAGAATTTAACGTAGTCTTCTTCGTTAGTTGACATTCCCTTTACACCAACACCTCCACGATGTTGAGTTCTATATGTATCAGTAGTTAATCTCTTAATATATCCTTTATCTGTTAATGAAATCATAATGTTTTCTTCAGGTATTAATGATTCATCTTCAATAAAGTCTATAGCTGTCATATCAATGTTAGTACGTCTTTCATCGCCGTATTTACGTTTAATTTCTAACATTTCATCTTTAATTATTCCTAATACTCTTTCTTCTTTAGCAAGAATATCATGATAATCAGCAATCTTTTCAGCTAATTCATTTAATTCATTTTCAATTGCATCTCTTTCTAATCCAGTTAACTTACCTAATCTCATATTTAAGATATCAGTAGCTTGAATATCAGATAATGCAAATCTAGACATTAATTCAGCTTTAGCTATTTCTTCAGTAGCACTATTTCTAATAATATGTACAACTTCATCAATATGATCTAAAGCAATACGTCTACCTTCAAGAATATGAACTCTATCTTCAGCTTTTCCTAAGATATATTTAGTTCTTCTTATAATAACTTCTTTTTGATAATCAATATATTTAGAAATAATTGATTTTAATCCTAAAGTACGAGGAACTCCATTATCTAGCATTAATAGAATAATTCCATAATTTTTTTGGAAATCAGTATGTTTATATAAGTTATTTAAAATAACTTGTGCATTAGCATCTCTTTTTAATGTAATAGTAATCTTAACACCATTTTTTAAATCAGTATGATAATCAGATATACCATCTAATACCTTAGAATGAACAAGTTCTGCAACTTTATTTTTTAATTCTAATGTATTTGTTCCATATGGAACTTCTGTTATAACTATTTGTTGTTTATTATTTTCTTCAATAATTTCAGCTCTAGATCTAATAGTAATAGATCCTCTTCCTGTTTCATAAGCTTCAATTATACCTTTATTACCTAAAATAACACCGCCAGTAGGGAAGTCAGGACCTTTAATGTATTGCATTAATCCTTTAGTATCTATTTCAGGATTATCAATATAAGCAACACATCCATCAATAACTTCACCTAAATTATGAGGTGGAATATTAGTAGCCATACCAACTGCAATACCCATAGTACCGTTAACTAAGATATTAGGGAAACGAGAAGGTAAGACTGATGGTTCTTTCTTTGTAAAATCAAAGTTATCATCCATATTTACTGTATCTTTATCAATATCTCTTAACATTTCTAAAGATAACTTAGATAATCTTGATTCTGTATAACGCATAGCTGCAGCTCCATCACCTTCGATATTACCGAAGTTACCATGACCATCAACCATTAAATATCTTTGGTTGAAATCTTGAGCCATTCTAACCATTGCTTCATATATAGAACTATCACCATGTGGGTGATAATTACCCATAACATATCCAACAGTTGTAGCTGATTTTCTATGAGGTTTATCAGGAAATAAACCAGATTCATTCATAGCCCATAAAATACGTCTATTAACTGGTTTTAATCCATCTCTTAAATCTGGTAATGCTCTAGCAGTAATAACTGACATCGAATATTCTAGGAATGAAGTACCAACTTCATCTACAATATTATTTTCTTCTAATGAATCTCTTTCATGGAAATATCCATTAAATTCACTATTATGTATATCTAAAGCATCATGATTTTCTTTGTTGATATCTGATTGGTTTTCAACAGTTTCTTCTACTTCTTCAGTAGTTTCAATATTTTTATTTTCTTCTTCCACTTTAAAAACCTCCCTAAATATCTAAGTTAATATTTCCGTATCCTGCATTTTCTACTATAAATTCACGTCTAGGTTCAACTTCATCACCCATAAGTTTTTCAAATATAGCATCAGCAGCAACACAGTCATTAACTGTAATCTTTCTTAATACTCTTTGATTAATATCCATTGTTGTTTCGTATAATTCATCGGCATCCATTTCACCAAGACCTTTCATACGAGCAACTTCATATTTAACTTTAGGATCAAGATTATTAATATAATCATCTCTTTCCTTATCATTCAATACATATTTACGTGTCTTACCATGCATTATTCTAAATAATGGTGGTTGAGCAGCATATACATAACCAGCTTCAACAATTGGTCTAAAGAATCTATAGAATAATGTTAATAATAATACTCTAATATGTGATCCATCGACATCGGCATCGGTCATGATTATTATTTTATGATATCTTAATTTTTCTAAATCAAATTCATCACCAATACCAGTACCAAATGCTGTAATAATAGTTCTAATTTCTTCATTTGATAGTGCTCTATCTAATCTAGCTTTTTCTACATTTAAGATTTTACCTCTTAAAGGAAGAATAGCTTGAGTCATGGAATCTCTACCTTTTTTAGCAGATCCACCGGCACTATCTCCTTCGACTATAAATATTTCAGATTCAACTGGATCTTTACTCTTACAGTCAGATAATTTACCAAAGAATGAAGTTTGTCCAATTTCACTCTTTCTAGTAATTTCTCTTGCTTTCTTAGCAGCATTTCTAGCTCTACAAGCTAACATAGCTTTTTGTACTATAGCTCTTGCTTCTTCTGGATTTTCTAATAAGAATCTTTCAAATCCTTGACTAAATACATCAGAAGCTAGTTTTCTTACTTCAGAGTTACCTAATCTACCTTTTGTTTGTCCTTCAAATTGTGGGTTAGGGTGCTTACATGAAATAATCATTGTTAAACCTTCTTTAACATCGTCTCCTGTAAGATTATCATCTTTTTCTTTAAGAATACCGTTCTTTTGAGCATATTTATTAATACAAGCAGTTAAAGCTCTTCTAACACCTTCTTCATGTGTTCCACCATCATGTGTATTAATATTATTAACGAATGAATAAATATTGTCATTGTATGAAGTGTTATATTGCATTGCAACTTCAAACATAACTCCATCTTCTTCACCTTCAAAATAAATAATATCTTCATGAATAGGAGTTTTACCTTGATTAATAAATCTTACGTATTCTTTAATACCACCTTCATATAAGAAATGATCTCCAGTAGTATCTTCTTCATCTCTATCATCTCTAAGATTAATAGCTAATCCTTTATTTAAGAAAGCTAATTCTCTTATTCTAGTCTTTAATGTTTCATAATCATAGATTTCAGAATCAAATATATCTGGATCTGGTTTAAATGTTACAGTAGTACCACTTCTATTATCTTCATATGTACCAATTTCTTTTAATGGTTCAACAGTATGTCCACCATTTTCAAAACGAATAGAGTAGATTTTACCATTTTTATATACTTTAACTTCTACCCATTTAGATAATGCGTTAACTACAGATGCACCTACACCATGTAATCCACCAGATACTTTATATCCTCCACCACCAAATTTACCACCAGCATGTAATACTGTATAAACAGTTTCTACTGTTGATATACCTGTTTTTGGATGAATATCTACTGGAATACCACGACCATCATCTTTAACAGTAATACTATTATCTTTATTAATAATTACATCAATATTATGACAATATCCTGCTAAAGCTTCATCTATAGCATTATCTACTATTTCCCATACTAAATGATGTAATCCCTTAAGATCAGTAGTACCAATATACATACCTGGTCTTTTACGTACTGCTTCTAGACCTTCAAGCACTTGAATATCGGAAGCGTCATAATGTTCAATATTTTCTGCCATATCAATTCTCCTTTATTTCAACTACACCATTTTTAACAACAAATATTTTAGAATCATTTAATAATTTCTTATTTAATTTGCTTAATTCTGTTGTAGTAATGAATGTTTGAATATCATTATCAATAAATTTTAATATATTATTTATCTTAGTTTTATCTAATTCACTAAATAAATCATCTAATATTAAAATAGGAATAATGTTTTTCTTATCTTTAAATATTTCTATCTCAGCCATTTTTAAAGCTATTACAGCGTTTTTTTGTTCTCCTTCAGATCCGAAGTCTTTTAAAACTTTTTCATCTAATACGAACTCAAAATCATCTCTATGTATTCCAATATTTGTAATACCACTTGTAATATCTCTATTTTTATTCTTTTTATACAATTTTTCTATTTCTTCATAAGATTTGTTTAAAAAATCTGACTTATAAACAATTTTTAAATTATCTAAACCAGTTATTTTCTTATAGTTATTAGTTATATATTTAGATATATCTTCTATAAAATTATATCTATATTCATATATTTTCATGCCATATTCGATTAATTTAGCAGTAATAATATCTAAATATTCTTGAGAAGCATTACCATTAATATATAAAGTTTTTAAATAAGAATTTCTTTGTTTAAGTAATTTATTATATAAAGTAGTTATTTTTAAATAATCATTACTAAATTGAGATAGTTCAATATTTATCAATTTTCTTCTAGTATTTGGAGTATCTTTTACTAGCTTAAGATCATCTAAAGTAAATAATACAATATTAATATTAGATAAATAGTCTACCAATTTAGGTATCTTTTTCTTATTTATCCATACTTTCTTATTTTCATCTTTACTTATAACAATCTTATAATCAATTTTATAATCATCAACTACAGTTCCTTCTACTTTGCAATTATTTTCATTTATTTTAATAATTACATCATCTTTAGAACCTCTGAAAGACTTAGTTAAGGCTAAAACATAGATAGCTTCAACTATATTTGTTTTACCCATACCATTTTTTCCAATGATGATATTTTTAGAAGGATTAAAATCTAAAACAAGTTTTTTGTAGTTACGAAAATTATTTATTTTTAAACTCGTAATTTTCATTTTTACCCCCTAATTTTGATTTTAAGCAATTTTTATATGTTTTAGGTACTCCTATACCACAATATAATTATATCACAAAATAAGTACTAAAAAAAGAAAAAAAGGCTTTTTAGGCCTCTTTTTTTCTTAATAAAAATTCAAATCTACTTGCTTTTAAAATTTGATTATTTAAAGCCCATAAAGATTCTTTAAAATTAATTTTATCTCCATTAATAAGTTCTATTACTGAACTATTATTATCTTCATTTAAATACACATTATTAATAGATTTAATATTTAACCATGATACATTTTTAATCCTAGGAGAACATGTAGGAAAAAATACTAAATAATTCCTATTTTTTACTAGAATAGGGGATTTATACATATTTCCAGTTATATTTCTGTAATAATTAACTCTAATATCGTATGAACTACCATCTATCTCACAATTATATTTAATTATATTATTAGGTTTATTGTTAATAACTAACATTTTATCAACTTCATATACTAATGAATTTTTATCACCCATAGGTAATATAGCTAATGTATTATCTGTAATATTATATTTTTTCATATTTTCACCTCCTTGAGAGGTAAAATAACATAATACAAAGTATAAAAAGGTATATTAAAGTAAAAAAAAAGACATTTTTAATTAAAATGTCTTGATAGGTAAAATTAATTGTACTAATGAATCATCAGATGCTGACATAATTACAATTGGTTTAGAATCTGTATTCATATATATAATAATTTCTTCATCTTCAAATGATCTTAATACATCAATCATATATTTAGCTGAGAAACTAATACTAATTTCTTCATTATTATTCTTAGTAATAGATACTTTATCAGTACCAGCACCAATTTGTGTTGCTAAAGAACTTAATACTATTTCTTTTTCATTAACATCCATCTTAATAATATTTTTATCTTTAGATTGTCCAATTAAAGCAACACGATTAATAGAAGCATAATAATTATTTAAATTAACATTAACAATATGTTCAAAATCTACTGGAATAAATGATGAAGTATTTGGATATGTTCCTTCTAATAAATTAGATTGGAATAATATATTTTCATATTTAAATAATATTTTCTTATCAAATATATGCATTTCAACATTTTTAGATTCATCAGAAATAATCTTTTCTAATTCTCCAATATTAGAAGCAGGTATTACTATATCAACAACTTCATCATAAGCTGAATCTAAAGTAATAGTCTTTTTAGCTAATCTATATGAATCTGTAGCAGTACATTCTAATATATTTCCATTAACTTTAATATTAATACCCATTAATAAAGGTCTAGATTCTTGTACTGAAACAGCAAATATAGTTTGTTTAATCATTTTCTTTAGTGTTTCAGCTTTAATATCTATATGTGTTTTATTATCTGACATATCAATATCTGGATAGTCTAAACTATTTAAACAATTTAAATTAAACTCACATTCACCAGATGTTATTTTAATTCTTAATCCATCTTCTACTTCAAACTTAATAATATCTTCAGGCATAGCCTTAATAATATCTAGTAATGATTTATTACTTACTATAATAGATCCAACTTTATCTATACTTTCTATTTTTTCTTTATCTATAGAAGCTTTTATAGTTAAATTACTATCACTTGCTGTTAAACTTAATCCTTTACTATCTAATTCGAATTTAATACCATTTAATATATTAATTATATTCTTTGGAGATATTGCTTTACTTACATATTGTAATTGTTCTAATATTATATTTTTATTTATTGAAAATTTCATCTTCCATTCCTTCTTTCTTTTTTATTAAATATATTATTATTTATTATAGGGTTTATAAAGTTGAAAACTATTAAATTATACACAAATACGTTAGTTTTTATTAATTTTTATTATTTATTATTGTTAATAATGTATAAGTTTTTAACAACTTTTTAAATCTTATCTTTAATTTCTTTAATTTCTTGTTTTAATTGTTCTGAATTTTTAAGATCTTCAGTAATTTTTTCTCTAGCATGTATTACAGTAGCATGATCTCTATTAAAGCTTAATCCAATTCTTTCTACTGTTTCATCAGTATTCATGGTACAAAGATAGATAGCAACTTGTCTTGCTTTATTAATTTCAGCTTTTCTTTTCTTAGATTTTAATGTATCTACAGTTACATTATAGTAATCTGCTACAGCTTTTTTAATCTTTTCTACGCTATTTTCTGCATATATATTATTATTTATTTCTTCTATTAGATATTTTTGAACGAATTCTAAATTAACTTCTTCATTAGGATTCATTAATATCATTAGATATAATCTATTTATTATTCCTTCAAGATGTCTAACATCTGATTGTGAATTACTAGCTATATATTCTAGTACTTCAGGCTTAATTTTTTCAGCTGTTTCATGTCCAGCCATCTTATTTTTTAGTATTTTAATCTTTAATTCTAGATCTGGTGGAGATATTTGAACTGTCATTCCCCAGGCAAATCTTGTTTTTAATCTATCCTCAAACTTTTGTAAGTCATCTGGACTTGTATCTGAACTAATAATTATTTGCTTTTGGAAAGGCTTAAAAGCTTCAAATGTATTATGTAATTCCTCTTGAGTCTTTTCCGCTGATGATAAGAATTGAATATCATCTATTATTAATACATCAATATCATAGTATTTCTTTTTAAAAGCACTTAATAACGTTGTATTAGTATTTTTATTAGCAAATATTTCTTGATAATCTTCTTTAAACTGTTTTGAACTAATATATAAAACTCTTTTATTATATTTATGTTTTATTTCATTACCTATAGCATGCATCAAATGTGTTTTACCCAAACCACTTTTACCCCAAATAAATAGGGGATTATATAAAACACCAGGTTGATCAGCTACAGCTTTTGCACAAGTATATGCAATACTGTTTTGATTACCTACAACAAAGTTTTCAAATGTATAATTAGGATTTAAATTATCATTATAATCTGGGAAAACTTCATCTACAACGTTCATAACTGGTTCGTTATGAACATTATTTTCTATTTCTAAAGGTAATTGACTAATATATTCATTATCTTCTACTTTTTTCTTAGGTATTTCTAATTCCCCAGGTGAAGTAACAAGTTCATATAAATAATCTTTTCTAGTTACTTCTTTTATTTTTTCATTTATTAGATCATCAAAATGGTTTAATAAATGATTCTTTATAAATTCATTTTTTACTTGTATTTTAAAAGTATTATTATTATCTATATCTAAAAGAGTAGTGTCTTTAAAGTATATGTTATATATCATTGTTGAAACTGATGACTCAATTCTGGATAGAATTTGAGTCCATAACTCATTGTTGTTCATACTTCTCACCGCCCTGTTTTTAGAAATTAATTTTATCTTCACTAACAAATTAAGTTTAAAACAAACATGTTAATAAAGTAAATAACAATTTTTTAATATTTAGTTTTAAACCACTTTTCAACATAGTTTTCCACAGTGTTAGGACCTATAATAACGCACTTTTTTAGACTTTTCAACATATTTCAACAAATTACAAATAAACTTATAAACTAATTAACATGTAAGTTTTCAACTATTGACGTTGAAAAGTTAAAAACTAAAAAAATAACGATTTTTCGTGTTTTTTGTTGACTTAAATTTTTTTATATAATATAATAACGTTGCTTATGAGATGCGGAGGTAGGTGAAAACTATGAAAAGAACATTTCAACCAAATAATCGTAAAAAAGCTAAGAAACATGGATTCTTTGCTAGAAAAAATTCAAAAATATTAAAAACTAGAAGAGCAAAAGGAAGAAAAGTACTTTCTAAATAGACTAAGTCACGTTTAAGTGACTTTTTTTATATGATAAGAAGGGAGGCTGTAATATGAAAAAATATGAAATAGTAAAAGAACATCATGAATTTGATGATGTATTAAAAAATGGATCATGCAAAAAATGTATATATGTATATATATATAATAAGGATAATAATTTAAATATTTCTAGATTTGGTATTGCAGCTGGTAAAAAACTTGGAAATGCTGTTACTAGAAATAAAGTTAAAAGAAGATACAGAATGATTATTAACAATAATAAAAATATATTTAAAAAAGGAAAAGATTATATTATAATAGTGAAAGGAAGCGCGGTTAATGCTTCATATGAACAATTAAATAAAGATATTGTTAAATCATTAAGTGAATAGGTGAGTTACATGAAAAAGAAATTAATAGTAGTAATTGCACTTATTTTGGTATTAATGACTGGATGTACTAAAACAATGGTAGGAGAAGATAAAAAGAGAATAGAAAATACTACTACAGGACAAGCTCTTACTTCAAATATTATTTGTAGACCAGAAACTGAAAGTTTATATAATCAATATTTAGCTAATGAAAAATATATGGAAATTAAACTTGAAGATTTACCAAAATGTAGTGAAATGAAAATATATGAAGGAAAATCATATAATGGTTTATGGGTAGCAATCTTTGTTAGACCATTAGCATGGGCAATTATTAGAATTGGTCAACTAGTTGGTAACTATGGTATATCAGTAATGATAATGGGATTAATTATAAGATTAATATTATTACCATTTACTATTAAGACATCAAAACAACAAGAAGCTATGAAAGAACTACAACCTGCTATGCAAAAGATTGAAAATAAGTATGCAGGAAGAACAGATCAAGAATCAATGATGCAAAAATCACAAGAAACTATGGCATTATATCAAAAGTATAAGATTAATCCATTAAGTAGTTGTTTAATAACATTTATTCAAATGCCTTTATTCTTTGCTTTCTTGGAAGCAATTAATAGAGTTCCAGCTATATTTGAAAATGATTTATGGATATTCCAATTAGGTACTACACCTTTATATGGAATTAAAAACGGCAATTATTGGTATATTGTACTAATTGTATTAATATTATTATTTACTTTCTTAACATTTAAGAATAGTATGAGTTCAATGAGTGGTAACTCTGAACAACAAAAACAAACAAAATACATGATGATGTTTATGGTTGTATTCATTGGTATTGCATCAATTCAATTACCATCAGCAATTGCATTCTATTGGATTGTTACAAATGCATTCTCTGTAGTACAAACATTTATCATGAAGAAGAAAGCAGGTAAGTAAGATGGAAGAACGTATTTATGAAGGTAAAGAACAAAAAGAGGTTTTAGAAAAAGCTTTAGAAGAATTAAATTTAACTGAAAATGATGTAATGTATTATTTTTCTAAAGAAAAAGCTGGTCTTTTAAAGAAAGAAGTAATTAAATTACATTTATTTGAAGTAAAAGACGTTGCAGAATTCATAAAAGAATTCTTAGCTCAAACTACTAAAGATATGGGATTAGATGTACAATTTGAATCTTCTATAAGAGATAAACAAATATCAATTAAAATGTATTCAGATAACAATAGTATATTAATTGGACATGAAGGAAAGACTTTAAAAGCTTTAACTCATGTTATTAAACAAGTTGTTTATAATAAAGTTGGTGAATATCCATATTTATTATTAGACGTTGAAAACTATAAAGCTAAACAAGAAAAATATTTAATTAGATTAGCTAAAAATATAGCTAAAGAAGTAGGACATACTAAAGTTGAAGCTGAACTTGAAGATATGAATTCATATGAAAGAAGAATTATTCATAATGCTTTAACTGATAATAAATATGTTTATACAGAATCTACTGGTGTTGAACCACATAGACATATAGTTATTAAACCAAAAGAACAATAAAAATTGTTCTTTTTTTATTTCTATTTTCCTAAATATATAAAATGTGCTATAATACCACGGAGGAAAGGGGTATTACCATGAATGAAAATATATGTGCAATATCAACTGCTTTAGGTGTAGGTGCAATTTCAATTATAAGAGCATCAGGTCCTGAAGTAATTGAAATAACAAATAAGATTTTTAAGGGTAAAGATTTAACTAAAGTTGAAACACACTCTATTACATATGGTCATATAGTAGATCATGATGAAATAATAGATGAAGTATTAGTTTCAGTCATGAAAGCCCCTAAAACTTTTACCATGGAAGATGTTGTTGAAATTAACTCACATGGAGGTATTTCAACTACTAATAGAATACTTGAATTATTATTAGAAAATGGATGTAGATTAGCAGATCCAGGAGAATTTACTAAAAAAGCATTCTTAAATGGAAGAATAGATTTAGTAGAAGCAGAAGGTATAAATGATTTAATTGTATCTCAAACTGAATCTCAAAGAAAATTTGCCATTAATAGATTAAATGGTAATTTATCTAAACTAATTAAAGATATGAGAAAAGATATCATGGAATTAGAAGGTAAATTAGAAGTAGCATTTGATTATCCAGATGAAATAGAAGATGAAGAAGAATTAACTTATCAAGAATTAAAAGATACAATGATTAATATAAAAACTAAATTAACAAAATTAGTTAATTCATATAAAAATGCATCTATTATTAAAGATGGTATAAATGTTTCTATAGTAGGTAAACCAAATGTTGGTAAGTCTTCAATTTTAAACCATTTATTAGATGAAGATAAAGCTATTGTAACTGATATAGCTGGTACTACTAGAGATATAGTAGAAGGCACATTAAGTTTAAATGGTATTAAATTAAATTTAACTGATACAGCTGGTATACGTGAAACTGAAGATTTAGTAGAATCTATAGGTGTTAAAAAGAGTTTAGATATAATATCTAATTCAGATTTAGTAATATTTGTATTAAATAATTCAGAAGAAGTAACAAAAGAAGAATTAGATTTAATAAAAAATACTAATGTTAATAAAATAGTATTTATTAACAAATGTGATTTAGCTTCTAAAATAAATATGGATTTATTAAAAGAACTACCTGTAATAAAAGGTAATACTAAAGAAGCAAATGGATTAGATGAATTAAAAAATAGAATTGTAGAAATGTTTAATTTAGAACAAATCAATTCATCTGATTTTAATTATATTTCTAATGCTAGAGAATTAGCATTAGTTAAAAAAGCAGAAAAAGTCGTAAGTGAATCAATAAATAACTTAACTGCAACACTTCCATTTGAAATAGTTGCAGATGATTTAAGAATTTCATATGTAGCATTAGGTGAAATAATAGGTGAAACATATGAAGAAGATATATTAGATGAAATATTCTCAAAATTTTGTGTAGGAAAGTAAGATGATTAACATGAAATATGATGTTATTGTAGTAGGTGGAGGACATGCAGGATGTGAAGCTGCAAATGCTTCTGCAAAACAAGGTTTAAAAGTAGCATTAATTACATCAAATATAAATAATATAGCTGATATGCCATGTAATCCATCAATAGGTGGAACAGCTAAAGGTATAGTAGTAAGAGAAATAGATGCCTTAGGTGGTTTAATGGGTAGAGTTGCTGATATATCACATCTACAAATCAAGATGTTAAACTCAGGTAAAGGTCCTGCTGTAGCATCTTTAAGAGCTCAAGGTGATAAAGTAACATATCCTAAAAATATGTTAAAAGAACTTAGATCTATTAAAACTCTAGATATTATTGAAGCAATGATTGAAGATATTATTGTAGAAGATAATACAATTAAAGGTGTAATAACTGCAGATGGTACTAAATATGAATGTACTTGTTTAATATTAACAACAGGTACATATTTAAAATCAAAGATATTAGTAGGTTCTACACATAAATTTGAAGGACCTCACGGAGAAGAATCATCTAAACATTTATCAGATAAATTAAGAGAACATGGATTAGAAATAATAAGATTAAAAACAGGAACACCTCAAAGAATTGATCCAGATACAGTAGATTATTCAAAATTATCAGTTGAAGAAGGAGATAAAACTCCTTGGACATTCTCATTTGATTTAGAACCACAATATGATGTTAATAAACAAAGAGTATGTTATTTAGTTTATACAAATGAAAATACTCATAAGATTATCATGGATAATCTAGATAAATCAGCTATGTATGGTGGATATGCAGAAGGAATTGGACCTAGATATTGTCCATCTATTGAAGATAAAGTAGTAAGATTTAAAGATAAAGATAGACATCAATTATTCCTAGAACCTGAATCTAATTATTATCCAGATTTATATTTACAAGGTTTTTCAACGTCTATGCCAATAGATGTACAAGAAAAAATGGTTCATTCATTAGTAGGATTAGAAAATGCAAAAATATTAAAATATGCATATGCAATTGAATATGATGCAATAAATCCATTACAAATGTTACCATCAGAAGAAAATAAGATAATACATAATTTATATACAGCTGGACAAATAAATGGTACATCAGGATATGAAGAAGCTGCAGGACAAGGTTTAATTGCAGGTATAAATGCTGGTTTAAGATGCAGAGGAAAAGATCCTTTAATTCTTAAAAGAAATGAATCTTACATTGGTGTATTGCTAGATGATTTAGTAACAAAAGGTACTAAAGAACCATATAGATTGCTTACATCTAGAGCTGAATATAGATTAATTTTAAGACATGACAATGCTGATCTACGTCTTCGTGAATATGGATACCAAGTTGGTATTGTAACAGAAGAACAACATAATAGATTATTAAAGAAAATAGATGATATTAATAATTTAACTGAAGAATTAAAAAATATAAGAATAACAGTTAAAAATGAATCAGATTCTATTAAAGAATCTATAGGAGATTTAACTAAAGGTGAATCATTATATAATTTATTAAAGAGACCAGAAATAAAAATAGATCAATTAAAAGAATATATTGAAAATGATTATTCAAATGAAGTATATGGTATAGTTGAAATACAAGTTAAATATGAAGGCTATATAGCTAAAACAAATAAAGAAGTAGAAAAAATGTTAAAACTTGAAGAAAAACAAATACCTGAAGATATAGATTATGACAAAGTAAAAAATATTGCTTCAGAAGCAAAACAAAAATTAAAGGATGTTAGACCACTTACACTTGCACAAGCATCACGTATAAGTGGAGTTAATCCAGTAGATATATCTGTATTATCTATATATTTAAAGAAAGAATACGGAAAGGATAAATAATATGAATGTAGAAGAATTTATTAAAGCATGTAATGAGTTAAATATATCTTTAGACGATAAAACATTATCAAATTTAAATATATATAAAGAATATTTAAAAGAATATAATTCACATACAAATTTAACTACCATTACAGAAGACGAAGATATTTATTTAAAACATTTCTATGATTCTTTAACAATAGTTAAAGCAATAGATTTAAATAGTGTTAATAGTTTAATAGATGTTGGAACTGGAGCTGGTTTTCCAGGTATGGTATTAAAAATAGTATTTCCTCATTTAAATGTTACTTTAATAGATTCAAATAATAAAAAAACTACATTCTTATCCAATTTAAAAAATAAATTAAATTTAGATAATTTAACAATTATAAATGAAAGATCTGAGGAATTTGCACATAAACATATAGATGAATATGATGTTGTAACTTCTAGGGCAGTAGCTAACTTAAGAGTATTAACAGAATTATGTTTACCAATGGTTAAAGTAGGTGGAAAATTTATACCTTTAAAAGCTACAGTAGATGAAGAAATAAAAGAAGCTAATAATATTATTAATACTTTAAATGGTAAATTATCTAATAAGATAACATTTAATTTACCTAAAGAAGAATCTTTAAGAAATATTTTAGTTATAGATAAATTAGATAAAAACCCAAAAGGATATCCAAGAAACTATGGAAAGATAAAAAAAGGAAACTAGTATTAGTTTCCTTTTTATATTGAAAAAAAACAAACAAAAATATATAATTATATATAGAATAGGAGAGGGTTATCATGAAGATGGAAGCTCAAATAAGAATGATTCCAGTAGATCAAATAATTCCAAATAGATTTCAACCAAGATTAGAATTTGATCAAGAAGCTTTAAATACTTTAGCAAATTCCATCAAACAACATGGTATAATCCAACCTTTAGTACTTAGAAGAGTCGCAGATAAATATGAAATAATTGCAGGTGAAAGAAGATTTAAAGCAGCTCAAATGTGTGGAATGATGCAAGTTCCAGCAATTATAACTGAATTAGATGATAATGAATCTGCAGAAGTCGCTATAATTGAAAATACTCAAAGAAGAGAATTGTCTGCTATTGAAGAAGCACAAAGTTATAAAAAATTATTAGATAGAAAATATTTAACTCAAGAACAACTTGCTCAAAGATTAGGTACTTCTCAATCTAATATTGCAAATAAAATAAGATTATTACAATTAGATAAAGCAGTACAAGATGCCTTAATGAAAAATCAAATATCTGAAAGACATGCTAGATCTTTATTAAGAGTTCAAGACCCTAAAAAACAAGTTGAATTATTAAATAGAGTAATTCAAGAAAGAATTAAAGTAAGAGATCTAGAAAAAGAAATAGATAAAATATTAGGTGTATATGATAATCAAAAAGCAGCAGTAGGTGGAATAAATATCGATAAAGGTGATATAGATATAGAAGCCTTAGAAAAGACAGCTCAAGATATTACTCCTACATATGAATCTGATATACCTATATATCAAGCACAAGGAAATAAAGAAGAATCAAATAAACCTAAAAAGAATACATTATTTGGTAATTCATTAGAAGATGAATCAGCAAATATGGATTCCTCATTAGGATTTGGATTTAATCCATTCCAAACACAAGCAGTAAATGGTGTTGGAGTTGGAGATGACTATGATTTACTTGAATTAGATGATAATGAAGAGGAAGAAGAAACATTAGAAGATGATTCAAAAGATAAAACAGTAGTTAAACAAGTTGTACAAGAAGAAAAATATGAAACAGCTGATGATGTAATTGCAGGTATTAAGAGAATCATGGATGCATGCAAGGAATGTAATTTAGTTGTATCATCAGAAGAATTCAATTTTGATGATGAATATCAATTTGTTATAAGAATACCAAGAGACGAAGAAGATACTAATAAATAGTATCTTTTTTTATTAAATATGCTATAATACCCCCAGAAAGGAATTAGTTATATGAAAACACTTACATTTAAATTATATTCAAATAACAAATTAGAAATAGATGAAAAAGTTAACTATTTTATTAAAGATAATGTAATGACTTTTAAAATAGATAAAGATACATATAAATTTGACTTAAATACTAATAATTTAGTTAAAACAAATCATGAATATACTATAGATATTAACTTAGATAAAAAAGTCGTTCTAATAGCTTTAAATGGGTATACATTTGAAATGAATATTATTAATCATAATGTAAAAAAAGAAGATAAAAGTATTGAAATAGAATATACATATGAAAGTGAAGAAATAACTAATAATAAAATAATAATAAATTATTAATCAAAAATAATTGACAATACACGATTATATGCTAAAATTATTGTTGTTTTTAGTATATATTAAATTGGAGGAAGATTATATGGCAAAATTAAGCTTAACTAGTGAACAACTAGAAACTATGTCTTATGGAGATGTAGCTGCTTTCGTATTAGAACAAAAAGGAAAAAAACAAAAAATCCAAGATTTATTCAAAGAAGTTATAAGATTAATGAATTTACCAGAAAGTGATTTTGAAAATCATATTGCAGATTTCTTTCAATTATTATCAACAGATATGAGATTCACTATGGTTGAAAAAGGATATTGGGATTTAAAAGTAAATCAAAAACATAAAGTAATCGTTGCTTCAGATGATGATGAAGATGAAGAAGAATTAGAAGTTGAAGAAAATGAAGATGAAACAATAGATGATGAAGATGATTCTGAAATCAACTATGATGATGACGATTTAGATGATGATCCTGAGGAAGATGATTTTAAAGATTTAGTTATAATTGATGACTCAGATGAAAATGGTTCAAATCAAGAAATATAGCTAATATCTAAGAGTTTTATATTAAAACAAATAGATGGAGGCAAATTATGATAGAAAGATTAGAAATAATAGAAAAAAGATACAATGAAATAGTAGAAGAATTAAATAAACCTGAAACATTATCAGATTACAACAATATGATGAAGTTAAATAAAGAAAAAGCATCTATTGAAGAAACTGTTACAACATTCAGAGATTATAAGAAAACTACTGAAGACATTGAAGAATTAAAAGAAATGGTTAAAGATCCAGAAATGGGTGAAATGGCTAAAGGAGAACTTGAATCAGCTCAAGCTCATTTAGAAGAATTAAATAAGAAATTAGAAATATTATTAATTCCTAAAGATGAAAATGATGGAAAAGATATCATCATGGAAATAAGAGGAGCTGCTGGAGGAGATGAAGCAAATATATTTGCTGGAGACTTATTCAGAATGTATTCTCAATATGCTATGAAACAAGGCTGGAAAATTGAAGTAATAAATGAAGAACCTGGAACAGCAGGAGGATATTCTCA
Organism: uncultured Caryophanales bacterium; assembly: GCA_946615975.1. Classification (GTDB taxonomy): domain Bacteria; phylum Bacillota_I; class Bacilli_A; order RF39; family UBA660; genus UBA6985. Next base: position 57,560 of record CAMOID010000001.1, on the reverse strand, counting down.
AATAGAATTCTATGTTAAAGGTGATAATGTTTATTCTAAATTAAAATACGAATCTGGTGCACATAGAGTACAAAGAGTACCAGTTACTGAATCAAACGGTAGAATTCAAACATCTACAGCAACAGTAGCAGTAATGCCAGAAGCTGAAGACATTGATTTTGAATTACCAATGGATGAAATTAGAATAGATATTACTAGAGCATCAGGTAACGGTGGACAAGGTGTTAATACTACAGACTCAGCAGTAAGATTAACACATATACCAACAGGTATAATTGTTTATCAACAAACTGAAAGATCACAATTAAGAAATAAAGAAAAAGCATTCCAAATCATGAAAACTAGATTATATGATTTAAAACTTAGAGAAAAAGAAGAAAAAGAAGGTGCCGAAAGAAGAAGTAAAATCGGTACTGGAGATAGATCAGAAAAGATAAGAACATATAACTATCCTCAAAATAGAGTAACTGATCATAGAATTGGATTCTCAGTAATGCAATTAGATAGAGTTATGAATGGTGATTTAGATGCTATTATAGAAGCATTAATTACAGAAGATCAAAGAAGAAAGTTAGCAGATGAACAAGCCATCTAATGTAACAGATCTTGATTGGAAACTACTAAAAGAAAAATATAAAGAAAAAAAGTTAGAAAAAGTAGTTAAATTAATAGAAAAAAATTATCCAGTTCAATATTTAATAGGTAATGTTGATTTTATGGGATATGAAATATTTGTTAAAAAAGGTGTATTAATACCTAGATTTGAAACAGAAGGTCTTGTAGAAGAAACTTTAAATCTATTAAAAGAAGAAAAAATGGATGATATATCAGTTCTAGATATAGGAACAGGAACAGGATGTATTCCAGTTGTTTTAAAAAAAGAATTACCTAATCTAGAAATAACATCAATAGATATTAATAAAAAAGCAATTAAGTTAGCAAAATCTAATGCTTCTAATTATAATGTTAAAATAAATTTTATACATAAAAATGTATTTCATTATAAACCTATAAATAAATATTCATTAATAATTTCTAATCCACCATATGTTTCAAAAGATGAACCAGTTGGACCAGAAATTAAATATGAACCAAAAAATGCAATATTTGCTAAAAATGATGGCTTTAAATACTATGAATATATTATCAAACAAGGTAAGAAATGGACTACAGAAAAAAATATATTTGCATTTGAAATAGGATGTAATCAAGGTAAGTATTTAAAGAAATATGCTAAGGATATTTATCCAAATGCAAAAATAATAGTAAAAAAAGACCTATCAGAAAGAGATAGATATTTGTTTATAATAAATAAATAATCATTAGGACCGCCTAATGATTATTTTTTATCAATAAATATCATAAATATGGTATAATAAATATGTTTGAAGGAGTAGATGAAAATTGAATAAAATCACACTAGAAGAATTAGGCAACATTACTCCAATTCTATCTTTAAATAATGTAAAACCCAATACTGAATTTGATTATTTTAGAATTGTTAAATATAACGATGATAAAGTAATAAAAACAAAAGAACATGTATTATACTTTCCAATTACTATTGCTAGTAAAGATTTAAAAACAGGATGGTATACAAAAGAATTAGATTTAAAACAATATATTGTTAATATAGCTAATAATAATCCTGAATATACATATGTAATTGAACCAGATATGGTTAAACAATTAAATAACAAAGTATCTTATATTGTTGTTAACAATATCATGGATTCTATTGAAGACTTATTTAAATATGTATTAGCACAATACAAAGGTAAAGTAATATGTGTAACAGGATCTGTTGGTAAAACAACAACAGTAGGTTTTATTAAACAAGTATTAGGAAATAAATGTTTAAGAATATATAGTAAAAGAATAACACCATTAGTATTAAAATGTTTCTGTATTAATTATTTAACTAATGAATATGATTATTTAGCTTTAGAAGCTTCTCTATGGTATAAAGAACATATTACTTACTTTAGTAAAACACTTAAACCAGATTTATCTATCTTATTAGATGTATTTGAAGAACATATAGGAGTAGGAGATATTAAAACAATATCTGATATTACTAAGTTTAAATCACTTCTATTACAATATTCTAAAAATGCAATTATAAATGGATTAGATAAAGAAATAGCTAAATTATCTATCAAAGATAAATATGTTTATTACAATAAAGAAAAAGTGGTTAAAACTGATGTTAATAACTTAATAGTTTTAAACGAATTAAATAAAGAAATAAAACCATATATAAATACTAATTTAACTGTATTAGAAGAAACAATAGCATATATGGTTGGTGAATTCTATAATTTATCTAAAAAAGTAATAATGAATAGATTAAATAGAGCTATACCTGTAGAAAAAAGAATCAAGAAAGAAACATTACTTGGACATCAAATAATATTTGATGGAGATGTATCAGGTGTTGCTAGATTAGATAATCTATCTAACCATTTCTATAAAAAATCATGTTTAATAATATGTAATTTAACTGAAAATGGTGAAGAAGATGAACCATATGAAAAATTAGTAAAAGTATTCCCTAATTTTAATAAAATATATGTAAGAAGAGGATTAGAAAAATATTTTAAAAACTATGATATAGAATTATTTGATAATTTATCATTTGTAAATAAAATAGAAAATGATATGATGATATTTGTTCATTATGGAAGCTATTATAGAAAATATCATAACTTTAGCAAGAATAATCTAGAAAAGAGGTAATATATGAAAAGTATTTTACTTATACATGGTTGGGATTATGACAATTATTATGGTAGAACAACAGATGAAGCATGGAATAATAGAATGAAGTTTATAAAAGAATTAGAAAAATATTATAAAGTTTATTATCCATCTCTACCAGGATTTGGAAAAACAAAAGAACCAAATGTAAAAGAATGGAATTTAGATGACTTTGCTAATTACATAAATGAATATATAGAAGAAAATAATATCAAAGTAGATTATATATTAGGTTATTCATTTGGTGGTGCAGTAGCAGTAAGATACAAAAAGATTTTCAATGAAAATATAAAAGAAATTTTATGTTCTCCTGCATTAATAAGAAACGAAAATAATTCTAAGAAGTTTGTTAAAACTCCAAAATTCTTAGATCCTATTAGAAAATGGATAAGAGATATTTATTTAATCAAAAAAGTTAAAGTAAAAGAAATGGTATATGGTACAAAATTCTTAAGAAATACTTATCAAAATATAGTTAGAATTAAAATGTTAGATGAATTAGAACAATTTAATCCTAAGGATTTCCAATTAATATATGGAAGTGAAGATGATATGGTAGATCCAAATAAAGTATTAAATACTGTTAGTAAAGATTTTAAAAATAGAATAGCTATTATAAAAGGTGGAAGCCATGATATAGCTAATACTCATACAAAAGAAGTTATTGATATTATCAATGACTTTACTAAATAAGGTAAGAAATTACCTTATTTTTTTATATATTTGATATAATATAAGTATGAAGGTGAATATATGAAAAAACTAATTATTGAAGGTGGAAGAGAACTTTCAGGTGAAATACATATAGGTGGAGCTAAAAATTCTATAGTAGCGCTTATACCTGCATCAATATTAACATCAGGTAAATGTGTTATAAAAAATGTACCAAATATATCAGATGTACATGCACTTATAGAAATTATGGAAGAATTAGGTTCCAAAATTAATTTTCATGATGAAATTATGGAAATCGATAATAGTAATGTTAAAAATACATTAATAGCAGAAGAATATACAAATAAGTTAAGAGCGTCATATTATTTTATGGCTTCATTACTAGGTAAATATAATAAAGCTGAAATATCATATCCAGGTGGATGTATAATTGGTTCTAGACCAATAGACTTTACTTTAAATTCATTTGAAAAAATGGGTGTAACTATTAAAGAAGAAAATGGTTACTATAATATGAAAACTAAAAAACTAGAAGGTGCAGAAATATTCTTTGATGTTCCATCAGTAGGAGCAACAATCAATTGTATGATTACAGGTGTTTTAGCAAAAGGTACAACAAGAATATTAAATGCGGCTAGAGAACCTGAAATAGTTAATGTTGCTGATTTCTTAATTAGCATGGGTGCTAAAATTAAAGGAGCAGGAACTGGTACTATTGAAATAACTGGTGTAGATAAATTAGGTGATGGAGAAGTAACAGTCATTCCTGATAGAATAGAAGCAGGTACTTATATAATCATAGGTGCACTTCTTGGTAAAAATTTAAAAGTATCAGGAATTGTAGAAGAACATATTAAATCACTTTTATATAAATTAAAAGAAGCAGGAGCTAACTATAAAATTATAGGAGATTCTGTTATATTAAATAAATCTAAGAAATTAAAACATATAAATGTTAAAACTACAGTATATCCTGGTTTTCCAACAGATTTAGGACAACCAATGAGTACCTTCTTAACTCAATGTGAAGGTGAATCTATATTTGAAGAAACAATATATGAAAATAGATTAAGACATATCCCTCATTTAGTATCAATGGGTGCTCATATAAATACATTTGATAAAAAAGCAGTTATAACTGGACCAACTAAATTACATGGTACAAGAGTAAAAGCAACTGATTTAAGAGCAGGAGCATCAATGTTAGTTGCTGGTTTAATAGCAGATAGAACAACATCTATTTCAAACATTGAACATTTATTAAGAGGATATGAAAGAATTGTAGATAAATTAAATGGTGTAGGTGCATCAATTCAATTTACAGATAATTAATATATTTTGCTTGATTTTTAGCAGTATTTTCGTTATACTAATCAAGTAATTATTTCTAAGGCATGAATGTGTCTTGGCGAAAGGAGAAAATTAAATGAAAAAGAATTTACATCCTGAACAAGTAGAATGCACTTTTAAATGTGCATGTGGAGCTACATTCAAAGCAATGAGTAACAAAGAAGAACAACAATTAGAAGTTTGTTCTGAATGTCATCCATTCTATACTGGAGCTCAAGGAAAGAAGAAAAAAACTGGTTCTATTGAAAAATTTAATAAAAAATACGGACTTGAATAATATAAGTAAGAGGAAACTCTTACTTTTTTATTTGTAAACTTTTGTTATTAAATAATAATAAATTAATATTAAATGTTATAATACATATAAGGGTGGTAACTATGAAATTAAGTTATATATTTAAAAGATTAGTTTCTATGAATTATGGAAACATGTTTAAAACAATAAATATGGTACACGATATTAATCATAAAAATAGAATAGGTATTTTCTTAGACTGGGCAAAATGTGCTAAAAAATATGGAGCAGGATATGTTGATTATTATCAATTTAGAATGTTTGATATGAATGATGATGAAAGAAAAACTATTATAACTCGTGGAATCAATAATGATATTGTTAGAAAATTCAATGATAAATCTAAAATAAATATATTTGAAGATAAAGCATTATTTAATAAACTGTTTGATAAATATCTTAATAGGGAATGGATATATTTAAAAGATGCTTCTAAAGATGATTTTAAGAAGTATTTAAAAGATAAAAAAGAAGTAATAGTAAAACCATTAGATTTATCATGTGGTAAAGGTGTAGATAAAATTAAAGTACCTAAAGATACAGATAAATTATATGATCAATTAATAGAATCAGGACAAACATTAGTAGAAGATGTTGCAGAACAACATCATATATTAAATGAATTATATCCACATTCAGTTAATACATTAAGAATAGTTACATTAAATAAAAAAGTAGTAACAGCTTATTTAAGAATAGGTAATCATGGTAATGTTGTAGATAACTTTAACCATGGAGGAATGGTAACAGCTATTGATGTAGATACAGGTATGATTAATTATCCAGCAATAGATAAAGAAACTAATGTATTTGAAATACATCCTGAAACAAAAGTAAAAATAGTTGGTATAAAAATACCTATGTGGGATAAAGTTAAAAAGTTATGTATTGATGCATGTGATGTAGTACCAGAAGTTGGATACATTGCATGGGATGTATGTTTAGGAGAAACAAAACCATGTTTAATTGAAGGAAATGATTTCCCAGGACATGATTTATATGAACTACCAGTTCATAAAAAAGATAAATACGGATTACTACCAAGATTCGAAAAAGCTATGAAAGAAGGTAAATAATATGAAGGTAGCTATAGCAACAGATCACAATGGTGTTGAACAAAAATCAGACTTAATATTTTTCTTAGGTCAAAAAGGTATAGAAGTACTAGATATGTCTAAAGATAATAATCCTGTAGATGATTATCCAGATTTTGCTAAAAGAGTTGCAGAATCAGTAGCAGCTGGAGAAGCTGACCTAGGTATTCTTATGTGTGGAACAGGAATAGGTATGTCTATTGCAGCTAATAAAGTAAAAGGAATTAGATGTGCAAAAGTTTCTTCTGAAGAAGAAGCATTCTTAGCAAGACAACATAACAATGCTAATATAATTGCTTTATCATATAAAGCACCATTAGAAGACTTAAAAATAATGATTGATAAGTTTGTATCAACAGACTTTGCACATGATGAAAGACATGTAAGAAGAATTGCTAAAATAAGTGAGATGGAAGAACAATGGTAGAATTAATAGTATATGCTATATGTTTACTATCTTCTGTATTTGCAATAAGTGGTATAGACTTTAGTAAAATAATATATAAGGGTGCTGTATGGCAAACTAGAATATTAGTATTATTATTAACATTCACATTAACAGTTGGATCAGCAAACTTATTTCTATTTTTTATAAATTATATTAAAGGAGCAATATAAAAGAGAGACTATAAAGTCTCTCTTTTATATTCATTTCATGTAAAATAAAAAAAACAGAAGCCGGCCCCCTGAGACCAGCTTCAAAGAATAAAAAGGGGTTGGCTAGTGTGATACTAGCACCAATTCGCCTGTAAGTGAATTGGTGATATATATACTAATCGAAGAGGGTATATTTGTCAACAAAAATATAACGTTTTTTCGTGTTTTTTTACAATTTTTTATATACGCTATAACTACAAGTTATAACCTAATATTTATATATAATTTATAGTTATAAATAAAGCATTTTTTCTCTATTTTTATATACTATAAATGTTATAATATTATATATGAAAGGAGTATATATATGGAGTTAATTAACATAAAAGGAATTGGTCCAAAAACATTAGAATTATTAAATAAAGTAAATATATATTCTATAGATGATTTAGTAAGATATTATCCATATAGATATAATATATATACTCCATCAAATATATTAGAAGCTAATCCAGAAGATACAATTGTAGTAACGGGAACTGTTACATCAAATGCAAATGTATTTTATATTAGAAAGGGTTTTAATAGATTAACATTTACTTTAGAAACAAATAATATAAATATTAAAGTAGTTATCTTTAATCGAGACTTTTATAAAAAATTAATAACAATAGGTAAAACAATTTCATTAATAGGTAAATATGATAAATTAAAGAATACTTTTACATGTGCTGATATTAAGTTTAAACCTATATTTAAAACAGAAGTAGAACCTGTATATCATATGGTATCTGGTTTATCAAAATCTACTCTAATTAAATCTATAGATGTAGCTTTAGAAAATTCAAATATAAATGAAATAGTACCAACTAATATTTCGTCTAAATATAATTTAATGAATACAATAGATGCTATAAAAGAAATACATCATCCAAGTGATTCAAAAAGATTAAAAGATGCAAATATTAAACTTAAATATGAAGAATTATTTGAATTTATGTTTAAAATAAATTTAATTAAATTTAAGAATCAAATATTCGATGATTTTGTAGTTAAAGATATAGATGATTCTACTATTAATAAAGTATTATCATATGTTCCATTTGAATTAACTGAAGATCAAAGAAAAGCATTTCAAGATATAATAGATGATTTTAAAGGTATTAAAAGAATGAATAGACTTATATTAGGAGATGTAGGTTCAGGTAAAACTATCGTATCATTCTTATCTATTTTATTAAATCATGAATGTGGATATCAATCAGCATTACTAGCACCAACTGAAGTATTAGCAGAACAACATTACAATAACTTTAAATCAATGTTTAAAGATTTAGATATAAATGTAGAATTACTTGTTGGTTCTGTATCTAAAAAAGATAAAGAAGATATATATAGAAGATTAGAAGAAGGATCAATTGATGTTTTAATTGGTACACATGCTATATTAGAAGATAAGGTTGTATTTAATAACCTTGGATTAGTTATTACAGATGAACAACATAGATTTGGAGTTAATCAAAGAAATATATTAAAGAATAAAGGACAATTTGTAGATGTATTATATATGTCAGCAACACCTATTCCAAGAACATACGCATTAACTATATATGGTGATATGGATATATCAATGATTAAACAAAAACCTGCTGGTAGAAAAGAAATTATTACTAAACAATATAAGTTTAGTGAAATTCAAGAAGTAATGTCTTCTATAGCAGAAGAAATAAAAGAAGGTCATCAAGCATATGTAATTGCTCCTTTAATAGAGAAAGATGACGAAGAAACAAATGAACTAAATGATCTTAAAGCAATAAAAGATACAATATTAAAATATTTACCAAAAGAAACAAAAATAGATATATTGCATGGTAAAATGAAAAATGTTGATAAAGATAAAGTAATGAACAATTTTAAAGATGGTAATTCAAATATATTATTATCTACTACAGTTGTAGAAGTAGGAGTAGATGTTAAGAATGCCACTGTTATAACTATCTTTAATGCTGAAAGATTTGGATTAGCAACTCTTCATCAATTAAGAGGTAGAGTAGGAAGAAATTCACTACAATCTAAATGTTTCTTATTATCAGATAAAGATTCAGAAAGACTTAAGGTATTAGAAGAATCAAACGATGGTTTCTATATATCTGAAAAAGATTTTGAATTAAGAGGATCTGGTGATTTATTTGGAATAAGACAATCAGGTGATATGGTATTTAAGATTGCTAATTTACAAACTGATTATAAAATATTACTTCAATGCAAAAAAGATACAGAAGAGTTTATTAAAGATAATATAGAAAATGATTTTATGAACTATAAATATTATAAAAATATATTACATCAATTGATGGAAAATGATTAAACAAAATAAAGAAAAAAACTAGCAAAGATTTTGCTAGTTCTTTTCTTTCCAAATAACATTGCTTTTTTGGGTTTTAGGTTTAGTATTAAATTTTACTAGAAGAGGTATAGCAATAATTGCTAATACAACATATAACATTATTTTAACATCATCTACAAAGTAGAATAATATTGCTACTGTAATTGTTCTAAATATATTTTGAGTACATTCATATAGTAAATTGAAGTTATGAAATTCATAATTCTTAGATAGTATTAATAACTCTTTATTAAATGATTGTTCATACATCTTTGTAGCAAGTCCACTTATAAATGTAATAATAAATAATACTATTCCATATGTATTAACTTGTAACACTTTAAAAATTAATAGGAATATTAAACTAAGTTTTAAATAATTCTTATCTTTATTTATTAACATCCCATAAGCATATACACATACTATTGTAGCTAATTGAGCAAGTAAATTAATAATACCAACTGCGGTATATGTATTTTTAACATATATAACAATATATAAAGGTAATAAGAAAGTTATAACATTTTGTAATTCATAACATCCAATACTAATAATACTAGAAATAGGAGTAATTCTAACTGTTTCAAATATATTTATTTTAGTTTTATTTATTTCATATTCAAAATCCATTTTATATATACAATAGAATCCAACTAACAATAACATAATAGATATACAAGTTATTATATTAATATTTATATATTCTAATAATAAAGATCCTACATATGAACTTAATAATAAAGCTAATTGATTAAATATTGATACAAAAGAGTATTCTTTTGATGTATTATTTTTATCTATTACTTGTAATGTATAATATCTTCTAGACATCCAATATGCTCTTCTATATAAAGCATATAAAAATGAAAGAATTAACAGATATCCAATATTTAGTTTTATGTAGTTTAAAGCTACTTGAACTAATATAAATGCAATTATACCTAATATAGTTAATATCTTATTAGAATGCTTTTTAGCTATATATATACATGGAAAAGCTATAAAGAAAGAAAATACATTAACAAATAAATAATAAAATATAACACTTTTTAAATCAAAACCTGCTTTAAATAAAATAGTTCCAATAAAAAGTTCTATTAAATTTCTAGCAAAAGTTGATAAAAAAACATATTTATTAAAATACTTTCTATTCTTTTCCATGTTTTCACTTCCTAAAAAAAGTGGACCTCTTACGAGGTCCTTCAGGGGGTTTTGGTTGATATACTCTAACACTAAGTTAAAAATCGTTAGAGATATCGGCAAGTTTTATTACCTTGCCTAGTATAATATTACTAGATATGACTAAATAAATCAATAAAATTTATTTAATATAATGTAAAAGATATTGTCTAAATATCATTTTATAAATAAATATTATTGTTTAATAATATATAAGAAAATTTGCTTCTCCAGTTAGAAGAAACTAAATAGTTCTTATGTAATTGTAGACGATTATAAATATCATTTTAAAAATCAATAAAAACTAGGTTATACCTAGTTTTTCTTCTTTAATATTTTAAGTGATTCATCACCAAATATATCATATAGAGTTAATTGTTTATATTCTTCTTGAGTATTCTTTTTTAACTTTTCTTGAACTTGTTTTCTTTCTTCATCAGATTTAATTTGTAAGATTTCTGCTTTATATTCTTCTAATGCTTGTTTTATCTTCTCAGGATCTTCAGGATACAAGTTTTCAATATTTTCTAGTGAGTTAGCCATTTGTTTTAATTTATAGTTTGTAGGTATAAATCTACCTGATTTAACATTTATATAATTGATTAATAAATTTCTTAATTGAGTATAATTGGATAATTGTTCAATAAATCTATGAGCATTTTCAGTTCTATATACTTTTATATTTTTACCTATAATAGATTTTTTTGAAAAGACTATTTCTTTTTCTCTAGGAGTTAAAGAAGATAATATTAAGTCAATAAATTGTTCAATTAAATCTTGATCTGTTAAATCTAAAGGCTTTTCATGATAATACAAGAATTGTCTTTCTTCTACAAATTGAGTAAAACAATCTACTGCATGTTTAATATCTTTATCTTCTTTAAACATTTCAATTGGTTTAAATATTTTAATACCTTTACTATAAGGATATTTACCTATGTAATTATAAGTATTTAATTTTAGTAATGGATTACAATCTACTAAAGCATCTTTTAAATCAGTACCCAATTCAATTGTAGCCATATCAAAGTCAGATATATCTTTACAATTTTTAATATATGATCCTTTATAAGGAACATATATACAATGAGATTCAATATTATTACCGTTTATAAAATAATAATTATCATTTTTATTTGCCATATATACCCCTCACTTTGTGGTTATTATATAAAATATGATAATAGTAGTCAATTTATAAAAAAAGAGCAATAAGCTCTTTTTATTCTAACGTAGCATTAATTGTTTTAATACATTTATTATTAGTTAAAGTATATCCATTTTCACAAGTATATACTTTACTATGAAAATAATAACAATTCCATTTTTCAGGAGTACCCATAAATGGTATTAGATGTAACTCATATGTATTAGAAGGACATCCTTCTTCTGTACTTTCAAATCCTTCAGATAAGTTAATACAATTTTTATCTTCAGGAATACCATTATTAGTTATTTCTGCCATATTAGAAGGACATCCATATTTTGGAGGTTCTGTTGTTATACACTTTGTTCCTTCAAGCTGATATCCATCAGGACATTTATATTTTTTTGATGAAGTATTTTGAATAATTGATTTAGAAGAGGTTGTTTTATTTGTAGTTGTTATTTTAGCTGTTGTAGTTTTTTTTGAAGCACCACCACCATGGTCACCACCACCAGGATTATTTTCATTTAATACTCCAGTAGTAGTTTCTTCGGTTGTAGTAACTATATTTGACATAGTAGTAGAAGTGGTTTCACTTGTTTGTATTGTTGTTAATTCTAAGTTAGTTTTTTTCTTATTATTTAATACAAGAATTAGTATAATTATAACTACTAATACTAATATTACACCAGTAATAATAGATGCAATTAAAATATCTTGTTTTTTATCCTTATTCATATAATCATCTTCTTACTTTATATATTATCAAATATAAATAAAAAGAACTAGATATCTAGTTCTTTTTTATTTCAATCATTGATTCTTTCCAAACTGGATTATTTGGAACATCTAATAAATCAGTAATTGTGCTTGCTAAGTTAGCTAATCCGAAGTCTCCTTGTTTGAATGTAATATTGTCTATATCATTACCATAAATAATAAATGGTACAGGATTAGTTGTATGAGATGTTTTTACTGCACCTTTATCATCAATCATTTCTTCAGCGTTACCATGGTCAGCTAAAACAATAAGTATAGAATTTGTTTCATCAACAGCTTGCATTATTCTACCTATATTATAATCAACAGCTTCCATAGCAACTACAGTTGCATCATAATTACCTGTATGTCCAACCATATCTCCATTTGGGAAATTACATCTTAAAAATTGATATTTATTAGATTTAATTGCTTCAATAAATTTATCTGTTATTTCATTTGCTTTCATAGCAGGAGCTTGATCAAATGGTATAACATCTGAATCAACTTTATCATAAGTTTCTAATTCTTCATTAAATTTATCTATTTTATTTCCATTCCAGAAATATGTAACATGTCCAAATTTTTGAGTTTCTGAAACAGCATATTCATTTATATTATATTTAATTAATTGTTCTGTTAAAGTATTTGTAATATGTGGAGGTTCAGCAATAAAATGTTTTGGTATTTTAACTTCTGAGTCATATTGTAACATACCAGCATAGTAAACATTTGGTACTCTAACTCTATCAAACTTATCAAAATTATCTTCATCAAATGCTCTAGATATTTCTATTGCTCTATCTCCTCTAAAGTTAAAGAAGATAACTGAATCATGATCTTCAATAGTTCCATTTGTATTATCAACAATAAATGGATTTAAATATTGATCTATAATATCAGGATTTTCACTTCTATCTGTTTCAATAGCTTCAGTAGCTGAATTAAACTTTCTTCCTTCTCCTAATACATGAGTATGCCATCCTCTTTCTACCATACTCCAATCAGCTTCATATCTATCCATAGTGATATTCATTCTTCCACCACCAGAAACTATTCTTCCATAGAATGAATCATCATTTAATTCTTTAAGTTTATTTTCTAAAATATCTACATATTCTAATGCAGATGTTTTAGGTACATCTCTACCATCTAATAAAATATGTACACATACATTTTTTATTCCATCTTTTTTTGCAACTTCAATCATTTTTAACAAATGATTAATATGTGAATGAACACCACCATCAGATAACAAACCAATAAAATGTAATTTATTATCTTTAGCATAATTAATTGCTTCTTTCCAAGTGTTACCTTCAAATAATGTTCCATTTTCAATAGCGTCATTTACTAATTTAGCACCTTGAGAATATATTTGACCACATCCCATTGCATTGTGTCCTACTTCAGAATTACCCATATCTTCATCACTAGGTAATCCTACATAAGTACCATGAGCATGAATTGCAATTGAATTGTTCATTATTTTATCTAAATTTGGAGTATTTGCATTTTTAAATGCATTTCCTTCAACTTTATCAGTTAATCCTACACCATCCATGACGGCTAATACTACTTGTCTTTTCATTATATCACCTATAAAAATTATAACATAAATCAAAGATACTAAATTATATATGAATGTCTATTTACATATTAAAAGAAGGCATAACGCCTTCTTTTAATTCATTAAATTATTTAAATACTTAAGCATTTCTTCTTTGGTATATTTTTTATTTCCTTTTAACCAATCAATACCTACATTAACAATTGCACCCATATAATATGATGTAAAAATATCATCAGGAACATCTTTATCATTATTTCTAATTCTACTATTAACATCTTCTTGAATAGTATTATAAATCATATCCATAATTATACTATTTCTATTATTAGTTAATATAGATTTATAAATATCTTCTTTACCTTCAACATGATTTAAGAATACTTCAATTAATTTTAAATAATAATCTTTTAAAGATAAATCTTGATCAATAGTTTTTAATTCTTGAATAAATGATTCCTTTAAATCATTTATAAAGCTCATGAATAATTCATACTTATCATTAAAGTGAGCATAGAATGTTGATCTATTTACTAGTGCTTTAGCACATATATCTGATACTTTAATTTCTTCAAAAGGATGATCTTTTAATAAATTAACTAAAGCATCGTATAAAACCATATTTGTCTTTATAATTCTTAAATCTATTTTTTTATCCATATATATCACCTGTGTACATCAAATATAAATGATATTTGTACAAATGTAAAGATATACAACAAAATGTTGCATATTTATACATACATAATAGACAAAATGTTGTTTATCTATACACAACTATAATTATATGTCTTAAATTAAACAAAATATTGGATAAAATGTAATACGTAAAGGAGAGAAGTATATGAAAAAAATATCAGAGTTTATAAGTAATAACAGTTTATTAATAGTTATTATTTCTGTTCTTTTATTAATACCTGCTACTTTAGGTTATATACATACTAAAATCAATTATGATATTTTAGTTTATTTACCTAAAGACATTGAAACAATAAAAGGACAAAATATATTAACTGATGAATTTAAAACTGGAGCTTTCTCATTTGTGTTTGTTGAAAACAACAAAGCAGTTGATGTTTTAAAGTTAGAGGAAGAAGTAAAAAAAATAAAAGGAGTTAATAAAGTATTTAGTTTATATGATGTAACAGGTACAACTATTCCAATAGAAATGATTCCTGATGAATTAAAAGATAAACTAGTCAAAGAAGACTCTACACTAATGTTAGTTACATTTGATACATCAACATCAGATGAAACAACAATAGAAGCTCTTAAGAAATTAAGAGAATTATGCAAAGATCCTGGAAGAGTTTCAGGAATGACAGCAATGGTATTAGATACCATGGAATTATCAGATAAAGAAATTACTGCATATGTATTAATTGCAGTAGTATTATGTTTAATCGTTTTATTATTTGCAACTGATTCTTATATGGTACCTGTATTCCTATTAGGTAATATAGGAATGGCTATTCTATATAATATGGGAACAAATATATTTTTAGGTAATATATCTTATATTACAAAAGCCATAACAGCAGTATTACAATTAGGAGTAACAACAGATTTTAGTATTTTCTTATATCACAAATATGAAACAGAAAAGATTAAAGAAAAGAATAAAAATAAAGCTATGTCCAATGCTATATCAGCAACATTTAAATCAGTAATAGGTTCATCACTTACTACTATAGCTGGTTTCTTAGCATTATGTTCAATGGATTTAACATTAGGAAAAGACATAGGAATAGTAATGGCAAAAGGTGTATTATTTGGACTATTATGTGTAATAATAATATTCCCATCATTATTATTAGTATTTGATAAAGTAATAGAAAAAACTAAACATAAAAATTTCTTACCTAAATTTGATAAGTTATCTAATTTTATTATCAAAGGAAGATACGCAATACTAGTAATATTTATCTTATTAATATTCCCAGCAGTATATGGTAATCATAATGTTCAAGTATATTATAAATTAGATAAATCTCTTCCATCTAATTTAGGAAGCAGTATTGCTAATTCAAGATTAAAAGATGAATATAATATAGTTTCACCAGAAATGGTACTACTAGATAAGAATATCAAAAAAGATAAAGTAGATAGTTTAGTAAAAGAACTTGAAAATGTAGAAGGAATTGATTTAGTATTAGCTCCTAATACATTAACTAATATGCCAATAAGTATGTTACCAGATGATTTAGAAGAAATTATGAATAATGATAAATATCAATTAATTATAATTAATTCTATTTATGAAGTAGCATCTGATGAATTAAATAATCAAGTTGGTATAGTAAATGAAATAGTAAAGAAATATGATTCAAATGCAATATTAGCTGGTGAAGGACCACTTATGAAAGATTTAACAGTAATAGCAGATCATGATTTCAAAATGGTTAATTATGCTTCAATAGCAGTTATATTTATATTAATGTTAATAGTATTAAAATCATTTGGATTACCAATTATTTTAATAACAACAATTGAATTTGCAATATTTGTTAATATGTCATGTGCATATTACACTGGTACAACATTACCATTTATTGCATCAATAGTTGTAGGAACAATCCAATTAGGTGCAACAATTGATTATGCAATTTTAATGAGTACAAAATATTTAGAAGAAAGAACAAAATACAATGATAAACATAAAGCAATGAAAGAAACATTATTGTCTACAATACCATCAATATTTATATCAGCATTATGTTTCTTTGGTGCAACATTTGGTGTATCAGTGTATTCAAAGATTGATATGATTGGTGCTATATGTACATTATTATCAAGAGGAGCAATCATATCAATGTTAGTAGTAATATTCATATTACCAACATTATTACTATTATTTGATAAGTTTATCATGAAAACTACAAAAGGTATGAAAGGAGTATAGTATCATGAAAAATAATAGATTATTAAAAAGTATATTAGCGGTAACAATTGCAATGTATCCATTAACAACATATGCAGCTACTACTAAAAAAGAAACAGTATTCACAAATTTAAATACAGATGGAACAGTAGTAGATACTACTGTAACAAATTATATATGTCCAGCAACATTAGAAAAATATGAAGATGAAACTAAATTAAATGAAATAGTTAATTTAAATGGATCAGAAACATTTACCCAAGATGGAGATAAAATAATTTGGAAAGCAGAAGGAAAAGATATTTATTATCAAGGTAATACAAATGAAGAACAACCTCTTGATATAAGTATTAAATACTTCTTGAACGATAAAGAATTATCAGCTGACGAAATAAGAGGTAAATCTGGAAATGTTAAAATCAAAATTAATTTAGAAAACAAAATGAAAAATAGAGTAAAAGTAAATGGTAAATATGAAACATTATATACACCATTTGTAGTAATGGCTGGAACCATTATAGATTCAGATAATAACTCTAATATAAACGCTACAAATGGAAGAGTCGTTAATACTGGAGATAAAAATATAGTTGCTTCAATTGCATCTCCTGGATTATATGAAAGTATAAATCTATCTAAACTAAATAATTTAGATAATATAGAATTCTCATTTGATACAACAAATTTCAAAATGGATAATATATATATAATAGCAACTCCAAAATTACTTGAAGAAAAAGATATAAAATTATTTAAAGATTTAGATAAAATATCAGATAGTATAAAAACATTACAAGATAGTATGAATCAAATTCAAGATGGTTCTTATCAATTAAAGAATGGTACAGATGATTTATTAAATGGAGTTAATTTAATTAGTTCAAAATTACCTACAGAAGAATCTAATAAAGCTAATGAACAAAAGTTAGAATATTTAAAAGGAACAAATGAATCTACAATTGAAAAATTAACAATAGCTAATAAAGGATTAGAAGCACAAGTTAAGGAAGTAAGCGATAATATAACAAATGCTAAAAATCAATTAGAGGATGTAGAAACTAACATTAAAAAAACAGATGAAGCTATTAATACTAATACTTCTAAATTAACACAAGTTAATGAAGGTATTTCACAACTAGAAGCTGCTAAAAAATTATATGGTGTAAATTTCCCAGCAGAAAAAGCTGCTAAATTACAAGAGTTAACAATGAATAAAGTACAATTAGAAACAGCCTTATCAGTTTTACCAAATCAAAAAGCTGCTTTAGTTGGTACTAAGACATCAATTGAAGGAACACTTACATTATTAAAACAAACTTATTCATCATTACAAACTTCAATTGAAGCAAATAAAGGATTAATCCAATTAATTGGTGGAAATAATCAAGTTGTTAATTCATCATTAAATACAATTGATTCAATGAGAACTTTATCAGGAGCAATGAATCAATTAAATAGCGGTATTAGAAAATTAAATACTGGAGCCACAACTCTAAATAATGGAATTACTAAATTTAATAAAGAAGGAATAAATAAGTTATCTAATTATTCAATAAAAGTTAATAACTATAGTTCTAAAGCAGAAGCATTAGTTAACTTAAGTAAAAACTACAAAGGATATGCATCAAATAATGCTACTGAAACTATCTTTGTTAACAAAGTACAATCTATTAATTAAAGACACAAAAAAAGATGAGTATTACTCATCTTTTTATTTGAATTATTTTACTGAGAAAATACCATTTTGATCAACTTTAGCATCTTTATCATATTTAGCAGATCCAAATGCTAACATTGGTAATCCAATAACTGGTAAGATTGCTAATAATACAGCAAAACCTTTAGATTTACCAAATTTAATTGCCATATTATAGCAATAGTTAAATGATACTAAAACTAATCCCATTGAAACAACATAATTGCTCATTCTTGGTTCAGAAAATAAAGCTGTTATTACAACAAAGATTGGGAACCACCACCAAGCTAAACCGCAAATCTTTGTTTGTACCCATGAATTATATAATGGGATAAGAGCTTTCCACCATTTTTGACCAGCTTTAGCAAAAATCTTGCAATTTGAAACAATGATTAATGCAGCAATTGCTAAACAAATTAATAAAGCAAATATAGCTAATACAATAATAGCAGCGCTTGCTCCTGTAAGAAAACTTTCAACATCAAATGAAGATGAAGAAGATGTTCCATTAAAGAAAACAGGTTTAGTTGTTGTAGTCTTTAATAATAGATCTAACATAATAATTCAAACTCCTTTCAAACATAATATATAATGAATAAACCAAATAATCAACAAAAAACATGGCAAAATCGCAAATTTTTAATTATATAAAAATCATAAAAGATTAATAAGATTAAAATATATTGTTAAAAACATTTAAATAATTAACAAAATATTTTATAATGATAGTAAGGTGATAGTATGGAACTTATTGATATATACAATTCTATTAAAAATCCTCTTGATGATCCTACTATTGTTGATACTTTAATTAGCAAATATGAAGAATCAACATCAGGTAATTTCTATACATCACTAACTAAATCTACAAAAAAAGAAAATGTTGGAAGTTATTATATAAACGATCATAATAAATTTTTCTCTGGACTATTTAATGCATGGAAGCATAGTGTTTTATCCATGACAAGTGAACAATTTGAAATATTAAAAAAACATGGAAGTTTAGATGATACATTTATAAAACTTAGAAATTATTTAAAAACAGTACCAGATGTTAAAACAGAAGAAGAAGCAAGACATATTATATATGGTAGTTATAAAGACAAAGAACTAGAAGATGCATTTGATAAATATTCATGGGATGCACCAGGACATTATTCTTCTTGGGTATTTGTAAATTCTCGTTATGTTAATGCTAAAAAAACAGCTGGTATGCTTACAGAACATAGATTATACATTAATTCGGATTCACTTGATACATATAAAGTAGCAATGGAATTTGTAAAAAAATGTATAAATAGAAACATTCCATATGATTTTAAATTCGATGTAGCTGGTAACAGGGATGATACAATTGTTATTTATTCAGATACAGAACATTTAGTAGATTTTATAAACATACTAAATGAAATAAAAAAAGAACAACCTGAAATAGGAGCAAGATTTAAAACACCACCTTTATTAACAGGTAAAATAGGTGATTGGATTGGATATGGATCTGAACCTGTAATTGAAGGAAAGAAAGATTCTTTCAATGGTCTACGTGCAAAAGTAATTGATCATGCAATAACAGAAGTTTTAACTAAATGGTTAGAAAATAATATGATTAGACTAATAACATTCAGAAATAATACTATCCATATATCTGAATATGCATCTGTATTAATAACAGAAGCTATTATTCAACAATTAACTAGTAGATATACTTGGTCTATGGAAAATGAAACAAGGGTAGCAAAAGATCAACATAGAAATCCTGATTATCAAAAAATAGTAAATAAACTAGGCTATTCAGATAAAGAATTAAAAAGTGCTCAATTTAAAAATGGTATATATCGTTTAGTATTAAAAGAATTATCAAATAATATAGTTGATATATTAAGAAAAGATAATAATACAACTGAATTATCAATTCCATTAAACAATGGTGTTAAATTTGATGTTTATACTTCATACATAAAAACATCATTAAGAAAAATGCTTTCTAAAATAGTTCAAAAAGATCCGGACTTAAAAAATGAAATAAAAGAAACTATAAAAATAAGATGTTCAGAAAATGGTATAGATCCAAATAATATAGCATTTGATAAGAGAATAACTGAAAAATTTAAGGTAGCACCTATGCCAAAAGTACATAAACCAGTTGAAGTTGAACCAGTTATTACTCCTCCAAAGGTAGAAGAACAAAAACCACAAAAGAAGGTACCTATGGAATCATTAAGAGTAGTAAAGACAAAGGAATCTCCTTTTGTACATACTACATATGTTCCATCTCGTAAATTATTAAGTACATTAGATGAATATATAGATTATAATCCTGATAAAGTAATTCCATTTATATATGAAAATATGAATGCTATAAGACTATTATTTCCAGAATTAATTAGAAAAAATAGACCATTAGCTGATAAATTCTTAAATGAAAATGTAACTTCATTTCCAGAATTACAAGATATCTATAATAATTCATTACATTTTAAAAGAAGTATTTAATACTTCTTTTTTTATGTTATAATACTTTTCAATAAAGAGGTGATAATATGACTAAAAGTAATCACAAATATAATAACTGGGAAATACCATATGATGAATTAGCATATTTTATTGATCCAATAAACATGACTATTAAAATTCCATACTATGAAATTCATAATCTATTAAGTAATTATAGAAATACATATGATTACTTAAATGTTGTATATAGTAAATTATTAGATAATATACCTACATTAAAACATTTATTAAATAATAAAAATTCTTATCCTATATCATGTATATCATATACATCACATATAACAGGATATGATTTTAGAATACATCCAATAGATGTAATTAATAATATATTTACTTATTTAGGTTTAGATTATAATATACCTTTTATTAATCTAGATAATCCAGAAGGATTAGCATATTTTAAAGATTATGTAAGAGCATATTTAAAAGATATTAAAAGAACATCCAATGATACTGTTACTCAATCAATCATGGATGAAATTAATACAAACTTAAATAATATAACTGATATATATAATTTAGATATAAATACAGCAATTAAACCAAATTGTATTCCTAAAGATTCATTATTTTATTTAGCATATAAATCACTTATAAAATTTGAAGAAACAAATGATCATAAATATATGGTATTACCATATGAATATTATAAATATGTATCACATATGAGAACATCACCATATCCACATATGATATCTATAAATAATAAGCCATCAAAAGTATGGTTTAATGATTTTAGAACAGAATATGAAAATACTATAGATATTGATATAACTCCAAATACATCTGATATATTATTATCAGATCATGAATTATTCTTAGCTTGGGATATATTAAAACCAGGAATGGTGGAAAGAGAAATAAGAGATGTATCTAATAGAATTAAATCTAATCCAAATGTAGACTATGAACATTATATGAAGTTATTTGAAATGAAAATGAATTATTATATGAATAGTCCATATGTATATCCTATATTAGGAAGATATGGTTTAAATGGATATATGGGATTTAGTTATCCAAATGAATATTTAATATTTGATAAATTCCATAATTCAGATACAATAGATCCTTCTAAAAAAACTATTCTAACTCATGAAGAAGCAATATATGCATTACCATCAGATAGATTTAGTATATTAAAAGGAACTAAACAAACAGTACTAGCAGAAAGAAAAAAGGATCCTAGAATAATGAAATATAATCATACTATAAATGGCTCTTTCTTAAATAGATTAGATAAAGTTATAGCTTCTCCTAATATTTCTACATCTACACTAGAAGAAGAAATAAAAAAGGAATCTAAAAAAATGTTAATAAAAAAGAATATATAGTTTAATCTATATATTTTTTTATGTTATAATTTTATATATAAAATATGGAGTTGGTAAACATGAAACTTATATCAATGATCTGTCCATCATGTGGAGCAAAAGTAGAAGTAGATGAATATTCAAAATCATTTACTTGTAAATATTGTAATGTTACAACAATTATAGAAAAAGATTATTTAAATACTAATTATAATGATGATAGAATTCAAAAAGCAGAAATGTATATTGACCAACACCAAAACTATGAAGAAGCTAAAAGTATATATAGAAGTATTAATGAATCAGATCCAAATGACCCAAGAGCTTTATTAGGATTATTAAGATGTGCAACAAGAGACTTACAAGAAAAAATATATGTTGAAATTGAAAATGATAGTCCTATATGGTTACCAGGAATGGAAGCAAGAGTTAAAGATATATTTGAAAGATATGAAAAAGTAGAAAAGAAACCTGAAGCATTAAATTATGCAAGAGGTGTATACGAAAACTACATGAAAACTAATAAAGAAGAATATGCAGCTTTATTAGAAAAATATCCAAAAGAAGAAGTTGAAGAATATACTAAATACGATACAACTATAAAAGCAGAAAATAAAATAATATCTTCTGAAGATGTTAAAAATATTATTGAATCAATGAATAACTTAATTATTAAATATAAGAAAATAGATGATGCTCTAGAAAAGAAGAATGAATTCTTTGATTACAAAGAAAAAGAAAAAATATTTGAAGACAATGGATGCAAAATAAAATATACAATTGATTTCCATGATAATACAGAATCATCTATAGATGACTATGATCAATTTCTTGAAATATATACTAATAGATTAAGAGAAATTAAATATGTATGGGTATATTTTACATTTAATTATATTATTAAATATCCAGGTAAAGATAATGAATATCATTATCAAAAAATAAATTTATATATCCATGAACATAAAGTTAATATAGAAACAGATATAGATTCTCAAGATCACACATTAGATACTATATATAATAAGATTAAACAAATGGTATTAACAGCACCACCTAAATATGATGATATTATAAAGAAAAGAACATTTATAATGTCTAAGGTAGGTTTATCATATGGATTAATACCAAGTACTATATTATGTTTATTAACATGTGCATCTGAATCAATTAGAATAGCATATATGACTACATACGTATTATTCCCAATTGCAACTATATTATTAGGATTTGCAATTGGAGTAACGATATCATTCTTTATAATGAATAAATTATATGAAACATTATTACCTGAGAAAAAATATGCAGGATATGATAAAAACTATGGAAGTATATATACTGATAATGTTGAAGATTATGTTAATTCAAGTGAAGTATTAATTGGTAAAAATGTAGATAATAAATATAAAAGAGATAAAATAAAAGAAATGAATGAAAAGAGTAAAGGCTTATTATTAATTGAATTTGCTGTAGTAGGTTTAATTTCAGTTATATTAATAGGACTTGGTTTTACTCTATAATAAAAAGAAGGGTTAAATATGAGAAGAATAGTATGTTTATTAGTTATTGTTCTTATATGTTATGTTGGTATGAATATAGTTAAAACAGTTCATCAAAACAATGACATATATGATCAAATAAAACAAAAAAATTTAGTCTACGAAAAAAACAGAGATATTAAAGCTGATGAAATTACTAGTATTATAAATGAAAATAAAGATAAAGTTGAAAAACTAGAAAGCTACGAAAAATGGTTGAAGGAAATTCAAGAGAATATGGATTAGTACTAGTAATATTAAGTATATTAGCATCTCTAATAATATGTTTAGATTTAAAAACAATATATGAAAACAGAAGACTAAAAGAAGAATTAAATGATAATTTATTATTTGAAAGAAATATAGATACCCTTAATGAAAAAATAAATGAATATATAAATATAGATGAAACTATAGAAAATAAAAAAGAAGAATATTTTAATAGTATTAGAAAATTAGAAGATCAAATATTAGAAGGTAAATCAGATGCTAAAATAGCATATCTTACATTTGATGATGGACCTTATCAATTAACTAATCAAGTATTAGATATCTTAAAAGAAAATGATGTTAAAGCTACTTTCTTTGTATTAGGAAAAGATGCAGAAGATAGATATAAAAGAATTGTTAATGAAGGACACACATTAGCAAATCATACATATTATCATAATATTGGAAAAGGATTATATAGATCTCCTGAATCATTCATGTCACAAGTTAATCAATTAGAAGATTATTTATATAATATTACAGGATATAAAACTAATTTAGTTAGATTCCCAGGTGGATCTGAAACAGCTAATACATTTCATGTAAGAGATTCAATTATAGAACAACTACATAATAAAGGATATAAGTATGTTGATTGGACATGTGAAACTGGTGATGGATCAAGTAAAAGATTACAACAAAAATCTGAATGGGAATGGTATAAAGATACATGTAATGGTCAAAAAATAATGGTTTTATTAATGCATGATTATCATGAAGGAACCGTTAAAATTCTACCTGAAATAATAAATGATTTAAAATCTCAAGGATATTTAATTTTACCATTATCAAATAAATCAGTAATGGTTAAATAGGAGAATATATGGACTATAAAATAATAGACAACATAGAAGAATATATAAATGATATTATTACATTAGATGATAATTTTTATGATCAAGAGTATCTATGGTCGAATGATTATCAATGGAAAGTATATGAAAGAAATCATGATTCTTTTATAGCAGTTTCATTAGATAATAAAATAGTAGGATATATTAATTATTTATCTATTACTAAAGAAAAATATAATGAGATGAATAATTCAAATGTAATAACAGATGAATTTAATTTAGAAGATATTATTCCATTTGGAAATGAAATATATCTAACAGTTAATTCAATAGTTATATTAAAAGAACATCAAGATGGAGAAGTTATTAAACTTATCAATAATGAATTTATTAAAAAGATTAATTCATTACCTATAAAAGGTATAAATGGAATAGCTATATCACCAGATGGAAATAAATGGTTTAATAACATGGGATTTAAACATATTAAATCACTAGAAGATGGAAATGATTTATATATAAAAGAGTAATTAATTTACTCTTTTTTTTGTAAACAAAAAAATAATGTTAATAAATATAAAGTTATTAACATTTTATAATGATATAATTATAAAGAATAAGGAGTTGGTTATATGTTTTGCCCTGGATGCGGAAAAGAAGTAGCAAATGGAAGTGCTTTTTGTTCATCATGTGGTACTAAAATAGGTGTAACACCATCAGTAGCACCAGTACAACCTGAGGTACAACAAGTTGTAGAACAAATGCCTGTACAACAGCAATCAATAGTACAACAACCAGTACAACAACCAACATACATACAATCAAGTATTCCTCCAATACAAGCAACTAGTGCTAAAAAAGGAATGGCTAGTTGGCAAAAAGGTGTAATAATTGGTTTATTAAGTTTAGTAGTAGTATTAATGCTTATATTACTATTTACTACAGGTAATGGTGGACCAACATCTATATTTACGGGAAAAGGTAAATATAATTCTAGAACAATAATGGTATATATGGTAGGTTCTAATCTTGAATCAGGATATAAATCAGCAACAGGAGATATGAGAGAAGTAGATCCTAGTACAATAGATTTATCAAATACAAACATATTATTATATACAGGCGGAACCACAAAATGGCATAATCAAATAAGAAATGACGAAAATGCTATATATAAATTAACTGAAAATGGATTTGAAAAGATAGAATCATATCCTAAAGTTAATATGTCAGATGGAAAAGAATTAACTAAGTTCTTACAATATGGATATGATAATTACAAAGCAGATCAATTTAATTTAATAGTATATGATCATGGTGGAGCATATCAAGGAGCAGTAGTTGATGACTTTAATAAAAATGACATAATTGAATTATCTGAATTTGATAGTGCTTTAGCAGCTAGTCCATTTAATGGAAAAACAGCAAAACTAAATTCAGTTAGTTTTAGAGCTTGTTTAATGGGTTCTTTAGAAGTTGCAAAAACATTTAGCAAATATGCAAATTATTTAGTTGCAGCTGAAGAAGAAATATATTTAGGAAGAGATATTGGTGTATTTGGATATTCATTCAATAATTTAAAAGCATCAGAAAATGAAATAGAATTTGGTAAAAGATTTATTGAAGCATATGATAAAAAAGTATCTAATCCAATATATGGAGTTAATTATCCTATTACATATTCAATAATAGATTTAAATGAAGTAGATAATCTATTAAAAGAAACAACTAAATTTTTATCAGGATTAGATGTTGAAAACGATTATAGAGAAATTCTTAAAGCAAGAACAAGTGTATATCAATTTCCAACTGATCCAGATGCACATAACGCATATGAATCAGTAGACTTAAAAAACTTTATAAATCAAATAGCTCAAAATACAAATAAATCTGCAGATTCATTTAATAAAGCATTTGAAAAAGCAGTTGTTTATAATCATGCATCTGTATCTGGCGCAGATGGATTAACAGTATATTTCCCTTATAATAATAAAAATCTTTATGCATATTATAAGAAATATAATTACCTTGGAAATGATTATAATAACTTTATAGAAAAAGTATATAATCTAAGAACTCAAACACATACAGGAACATATACAGCAGGAGCAAATAGTATTGAAGTTAATAATGAAGCAAAAGAAATAACATATGAATTACCTGAAGGATTAAAAGATAATTATTATGCTGCTAATTATTTCTTATTTAGAAGAAATAATGAACATCCAAATTATTATCAAATAGTAGTTAATTCTACTGATGTAGATTTAGATGGTAATAAAGTTAAATTTAAACTTGATGATAAAATGTTATATGCAACAGATAATGAAACTGGTAAAGGAATGTACTTTACTAGAATAACTAGAAAAACTTCATCAGGAGTAGAAAACTATACATACGGTACTGGTTTTACAAAAGAACAATTAGATGAAAATAATAAATATGGAATGCAAGTATTAAGAATTAATTTCTCAAATGATACTGAAAGACCAAAAATAAGAAATATTCAAATTGATTCAAGAAATGAATCATTATCAGTTGGTTTATATGATATAAATGATTTTAGTTCAATTGAATTAATGAAAACTGAAAGAATGATATTAGATAAAAATGGTAAATTAATGGATTCTGAAGATTGGGAAGGTATCCCAGTTATGGAAGGTTTAAGTTTTGATCCAAATGATTTTAATATGACATACAAAGGAATGGATGATGGTGAATGGTGTGCAATATTCTTTGTATATGATATAGATGGAAATACATATCAATCAGAACTTATAAAAGTAGGTAATTAGTTTAATATGTAAGTGATAATAGGAAGAAGGTATTAAATGAACGATAATCAAAATATACAAATGAATACAGATATGAATCAACAACAAAATAATATTCCTACACCACCAAATAATAATGGTATAAAAATATTAATTGTTGTAATTGTATTAGGCTTTATATTATTAATTACAGCAGGAATAATAATATTCTTATTATTAAGTAATAAGAAAAAAGAAGAAAGTTCACCTGCTGTTAACTCAACAACAATTGATACATCAATTATTACAACATCAAACATGTGGGATTTTAATTTAGATAATCCTGCAGCAAAAATAGATTTTTCAAATCCTGATATAAAGCCTGAAAGTGATGATAAAAGAACTAATAATCTTGAAGTATTAAATAAATTTTATATGGAAAGACCAGATAAAGCTCATAATGATGTAGTTCTAGTAATGAATAATAACAATGATGAAATGGTTGATGTAACTGCATATGTTAATTTTTATCAAAAAGGTGTAAGAACTGGATATGGAATTGGAAATGCTCAATATGTAAAACCTCATCATAAATTTGTAGTAGATATTTCATATAGTTATCACACAGACTATGATTTCTACACAATTACATATATAGCTGCTAAAACTAAATCTATTTATACAGAAATTCCAATAGATGAAACTACATTAACAGGAAAAATAAATGAATCATATGGTACAAAAAATATTGAAGTAGAGTATCCTGTAGAAATGAAAGAAAATAGGACACTATATGCATATATTATATATAAGAAAGATGGTAAAGAAGTATATGCACATAATGCTATTGGAGATTCATCATTTCCTAGATTTAAATTCTATCCAAGCAATGACAATATAGATTTTGATGAATATGAAATTGGTATATCAGCAGCAGTTGATAGATCAGAAAATTATTAATAAATAGAAAGAAGGAATAAGAATGAATGAAAATCAAAATCCACAAGTTGATCCAAATATGAATCAACAACCAGTACAACCAGATTTAACTCAACAACCTGTTGCATCTGATGCAACTCCAGTAACTCCTGAAGTTAATCCTGCACCTGTAGCACCAACTCAAGAAGTTACAGAACAACCAGTAGTAGAGCAACCACAATTCAATCAACCAATGGGACAAGGAATACAACCTGTACCAGAACCTACAAAAAAGAATAATAGCAATATCGTATTTATTATAATTGTCGTTTTATTAGTTGCTATTATTGCTGTAATTGGTGTTGTATTAGTTTTAAGAAATGTTAAAAATGATAAGAAAGCTGATAATACAACAACTGTTACTACAGTAGAGTCTACAGGAAATGAAACATATACAACAAAGTCTACAACAACTACAAATACACAAATAAATTCAACTACAACTAGAACTTATACAACTAAACAAAACTATACCCAAACAACTAGAACAACAAAAGCACCTGATACACCAGAACCAGTTAAAAAGGATTCATCAACTATTGAATTTGATAATTATACATTCAATGTACCACAAGGTATGGAAGTATTTGAAGATGGATCTAATCAAGGATTATATGATTCTTTAAATAATATGGAAATCTATATTAATATCTATGAAAATGCTAGTGTTGAAGTACAACTTAATAGTATTGATTCATATATTGAATATTATCAAGGATTAGGATATCAAGTAATAGATGTTAATGCTGGATCTATTGCTGGAATAAATGCATTATTTATATCATTTACTGATGGACAATATTATTATTACGAAGTAATGGAAGATACTTTATATGGTGATATGGTTGAAGCATTAGTTATGTCAACACAACAATATACTGGTATATCAGTATGTCAAAGAATATTTGAATTAACTTCAACTGGAACAAAAACTGGTACAGCTTCTACAGCAGCACCAGCTGGTAATGGAGATAAATTCGGAATATTTGATGAAAGATTATTAAAGCAAAATTAGAAAGGTATAGACCTTTCTTTTTTTATGTAATATAATACACAACCAAGGAGTTTTTTAATATGGATATATATGGAAAAAAAGTAAATTATATTCAATATGGAGATGGAGATAAAAATGTTGTATTACTTCATGGTTGGGGTCAAAATATTGAAATGATGGATTACGTTGGTAAATATTTAGAAAATGCTAAAGTTACAATATTCGATTTACCAGGATTTGGAAAATCTGAAGAATTAGATTATTCAATGAATGTAGAAGAATATGCAGATTGGTTAAAAGAAGCATTAGATATATTATCAATTGATAATCCAATATTAGTTGGTCATTCATTTGGTGGAAGAGTTGCAATCAAATATGCATC
This sequence comes from uncultured Caryophanales bacterium, assembly GCA_946615975.1. GTDB lineage: Bacteria > Bacillota_I > Bacilli_A > RF39 > UBA660 > UBA6985. The sequence continues at coordinate 27,635 of CAMOID010000001.1, read as the reverse complement.
TAAATATCCAACTAGTAAATTAATTTTATTAGCAACACCAATTATTAGACATAGACATAAACCAACATTAGAAGAAAGATTATATAAAGTAGTAAAGAAAACTCCATTAGCTGAATATTTTAGAAAAAGAATAGGATCAGCTGATTATAACAATGCAACTCCTATAATGAGAGAAACATTAGTTAAAGCAGTAAATGAAGATTTATTAGCTGATGCAATTAAAGTAAATGCACCAACTATATTTTTAGCAGGTATTGAAGATACAGCAGTATCTTTAGGAGATACATACGCTGCCATTAATCAAATGAAAGATGCAGCAGTTATTAAACAATATGGAACTCATTATGCTTACCTTGAAAATTTAGATCAAACATGTGCTATAATAAATGAATTTATTAATCCAGTTAAGTTAACAAAAAAGATGCAATAATTGCATCTTTTATTATTTATAAAACTATATTATCTAGTTATTTGTATATTAAAATGATATAATCATTTTAGGTGATGATATGAGTTTAGTTGAAGTAAAAAATCTAAACAAAAAATTTGGTAAGAAACAAGTATTACATGATGTAAACTTTGTTATTGATGAAGGAGAAATACTTGGCTTTATTGGTCCAAATGGTGCTGGTAAAACAACTACTATTAAATTGATGCTAGGACTACAATCTATAGGATCAGGAACTGTAACTATAGATGGACATGATATAGTTAAAGATTTTGAAAAAGCAATTGAAGGAGTAGGAGCTATAGTTGAATCTCCAGATTTATATATGTATTTATCTGGAAGACAAAATCTACAATTAATTGCTAATTATTACAAAGGTATTACTAAAGAAAGAATAGATGAAGTAATAAAAATAATTGGTCTAGGAAAAAGAATAGATGATAAAGTATCTAAATATTCTTTAGGAATGAGACAAAGATTAGGAATAGGTGCTGCTATATTACATAATCCTAAAGTATTAATCTTAGATGAACCTACAAATGGATTAGATCCAGAAGGAATAAAAGATGTAAGAGAGTTATTAATAAGGTTAGCTAAAAAAGAAAAGATGGCTATATTAATTTCATCTCATAATTTATCTGAATTAGATAACTTTGTAACTACAGCATGTATTATTCAAAATGGTCATGTAGTTTCAAATACTTCAGTTAAGAATTTAAAGAAATATGATTCTTCTAGATATAAAATATTCTTAGATAAAACAAAAGGTATTAGTAAATATATTAAACAAGAACATAATATTATAAGTGATTATCTAATAGAGGTATTTATAGAAGATGATGATGTATCTGATTTATTATTAGAATTGTTAAATAATAAATATAAAATAAGACAAGTTATAAAAGAAGAAATGTCTCTAGAAGATGCATTTATTAAAATGACTGGAGGTAATACAATTGATTAGATTATTTCAAAATGAATTATTTAAAATATTTCATAAAAAAGGATTATATATAATTTTTTTAATATCTATATTAATGACAGGATTAATAACTGTATTAAATAATATAGATCTTTCTGGAGTCATTGCTGATAATACTAATTTTGAAGAACAATTAATTAAAGAATATGAATCTGGTAATGTAGAATTAGATGAACAATATATTAATGCTAAATCTACAATGGCAACAAAAGAACTTATAAAAAATAATGATAATGCTAAAAAGTATAATTCACCAGAATACTATTTCATTACAAATGTAATACAACCTTTATATAATTCATATTATACAAATCTTTATCTTTATAATGATGAGAATACAGCAAATATGATTAAGAAACAAGTTGACTCTAAAGTAAAAGATTTAGAAAACTTTGATTGGAAAAAACAAATTAATGATGAAATAGAAGAAATCAAAACTACTGAATGTGATAATGATGAATATTGTATTAAAGTTAATCAAGAAAAATTATTCTTATTAAATTATAGATTAGAAAATAATATTCCATATTCACATAAAGATTCATCACTATCTATAGATACCTACTATGGTAACTATATGACATATCTTCAAACTGAAAAAGATGAATCAAAATATAAAAGTAGAGATTCTCTAATTGAAAAAAGAGAAGTTGAAAAAGCTACTCAAACTTTCAGATATAAATTAGATAATAAATTAATTGATGATAGTTATACAGATTTTAGTTCTCAATATACTTTTGTATCATCAATGGGAAGTGTATCAATATTTGTTGTAGTATGTATCGTATTAGTTTCAAGTTCAGTTATAGCTGATGAATTCAATAAAGGTACAATTAAACAATTACTTGTAAGACCATTTAGTAGAAGTAAAATTATTATTGCTAAATTATTAGCAATATTAACAACTATATTATTATTTGTAGTATTAGTTTCTATAGGACAATCATTAGTATCAGGAATTATTAATCATGATTTCAAAACACTAATAGATCCATATGTAATGTATAGTTTCGATTCACATTCTGTAATAATATCTAATACATTATTTAGTGGTTTATTAAGATATGCATGTATCTTACCTGAAATAATAATACTAACATTATTAACAGTATTAGTATCAGTATTATTTACTAACAATGGTGTTTCTACTGCAATAGGAATTGTTACATATGCAGCAGCTGGAATATTAGAAATGTATGTTGATGCTAAACCAATAATTTCATATATACCATTAGTAAACTGGGATTTCAGTATGTATTTATTTGGTGCGATGCCTCAAAGCAAATATTTAGTGTTATCTAAATCACTATATATTTGTATATCAACAGCAATATTATTATTTATAGGAATTCTATTATTCTTTAAACATAAAGATATAAAGAATCAATAAAAAAGTGGATATTTCCACTTTTTTTATACTATAATGTATTTAGGTGAGAAAAATGGAATATGTCTATCATGGAAGTAGTACAAATGGATTAAAAGTAATTTATCCACACGAATCCACACATGGAAATTATGTATATGGTACAACTGACTTAGTAGTAGCAACATTATTTTGTAAAAGATGTGGTGATGATGTTACATATGCTTTATTTAAAGCAGAAGATGGTAAATATAATTTGGTAGAATTACTGCCTGGTGCATTTGATAAAATGTTTGATAATGATGCTTCTATATATACAGTAGTAGGAACTTCATTTAAAGATTACAGAACTAATTTTAATGAAGTAATGTCTACTACACCTGTTAAAGTAGTAGCGGAAGAATATATACCATCAGTTCTATCTGAAATAGATAGATTAAATGATACAGGAGATATTCATTTATATAGATATCCAAATAAACCTGAAAACTTTAATGTTGAAGATCATTTAATTCATCAAAGATTTAATATATATTTAAAACTACATGATAAAGAAAAATTTATAAATGGTGTTTATAGATTAGCAGGATATCATCCTGAATTAATTGATAGAATAAATGAACAAATTAAATTACATAATATAGAAATGCCATTAATAAAACCAGAATCTTTAATACACTATTATGATCATCAATTAGGTGCATTCAATTATGATCCTACACATGAAAGATATTTAGATTCTTTATTCTATATGGGGTATAAATATGTACCAGAAATAAAAGAAGAAATGGATGAACTATTAAATAGACATGGATATGAATATAACAGTCCAGTTAAAGAAGAAATACCAAAGATGTAAAACAAGTATAAAATACTTGTTTTTATTTTAATATTTTATTAAAATAAGTGGAGCAAATGGGGTTTTAATATGCTAGAAAGAATTAATAAAACTAATGATATAAAAAAACTTACATTACAAGAAAAACAAGAACTTGCAAGTGAAATAAGAGAATATATTATAGATGTCACTTCTAAAAATGGAGGACATCTAGCTTCTAATTTAGGAGTAGTAGAATTAACTATAGCACTTGAAAGTGTTTTTGATGTGTCTAAAGATAATATAATTTGGGATGTTGGACATCAATCATATACTCACAAAATATTAACTGGTAGAAAAGAAGAATTAAAAACTTTAAGAAAATATAAAGGATTATCCGGATTCCCTAAAACTGAGGAATCAGAAACTGATACATTTAATACAGGACATTCTAGTACATCAATATCTGCAGCATTAGGAATTGCGACTGCAAGAGATTTAAAACATAAAAAGCAAAATGTTATTGCAGTAATAGGAGATGGAGCATTAACTGGTGGTATGGCACTAGAAGCATTAAATCATCTAGGTTCATCTAAAACTAGAATGATAGTAATATTAAATGATAATGAAATGTCTATATCTGAAAATGTTGGAGGAATGAATGATCTTCTTACAGATTTAAGAACAAGAAAAAATTATAGATCTATAAATGATAAAATAAGAAAAGGTGTAGAAAAAATACCTGTATTAGGAAAGATAATTACTAAATTAGTAGTTGGCACTAAAAATGTAATTAAGCAAATGTTTGTTAAAGGTATGTATTTTGAAGAAATAGGTATTAGATATGTTGGTCCAGTAGATGGACATAACATAGAAGATCTTGAAACTTTATTATCTAAAGTTAAAGAATTAGATGGACCTACATTAGTACATGTATTAACAACAAAAGGTAAAGGATATAAACCAGCAGAATCAACACCTGAAAAATATCATGGTGTATCACCATTTGAAATTGAAACAGGTGAATCTGTTTCAATAAAGAAAGATGACTATTCAAAAATATTTGGTAATAAATTAATAAAACTAGCTTCTAAGAATAAAAATATTGTTGCTATAACAGCAGCAATGTCTGAAGGAACTGGTTTAAGTAAATTTAAAGAAAAATATCCTGATAGATTATTTGATGTTGGTATAGCAGAACAACATGCATTAACATTTGCAGCAGGTTTAGCTAAATCAGGAATGATACCATTTGTATCAATTTATTCATCATTCTATCAAAGAGGATATGACCAAGTTATTCATGATATATGTACACAAAAATTACCTGTAATAATGTGTGTTGACCGTGCAGGATTAGTTGGTGCAGATGGAGAAACACATCAAGGATTATTTGATATGGCGTTTTTTAAAATTGTTCCAAATATAACTATCATGGCTCCTAAAGATTTCAAAGAATTAGAAGCAATGATGGAATTTGCAGTAACATTAAAGAAACCAGTAGTAATAAGATATCCAAGAGGTGGAGAAGAAATTTCATTTGAAAAACAAACAAAAATAAAATTAGGTACTTCAGAAATATTAGAAACAGGTAAAGATTATTCAGTTATAGCAATAGGTTCTAAAGTATCTACTGGAAAACAAGTTGTTGATAAATTAAAAGATATGAACAAAACTTGTGATTTAATTAATGTTAGATTTTTAAAACCATTAGATAATAAAACTATTATTAATTCTATTTCTAAAACTAAAAAGGTTATAGTCATAGAAGATGGAACAATAATAGGTGGTTTATCTTCATCAATTAAAGAATTAATTGCTGATAATAATTTACGAGTTAAATATGCTAAGTATTATTCATATCCAGATGAATTTATTAAACATGGATCAATAAAAGAATTAAATAAACAATATAAAGTTGATGTTGAATCAATTATAAAAGATATTAAGAGATAGTCGTTGACTATCTCTTTTACGTTAAAAAATTGTAAAAACAACGATTTTATGCTATAGTATGCTCATGGAGGGTTTATATGAAGGTTTTTGTAAATTGTCTAACTCTATCCAGAATTATTGGTACACTTATACTTCCATTGTTATTTAATTTTTGTAGTCCTATAGTAACATTGGTAGTAATTGCTTTATTGTTGTCTACTGATTTCTTCGATGGACAGTTAGCACGTAAGTTTAAAGTTCAATCATTATTTGGTCAAGTTGCTGACCAAGTAGCTGACAAAGTATTTGGAATGGTAATGCTTTTAATAGTAGCAAGCTATTACAATTTATTCTACTTTATATTTGGTCTAGAAGTAGCAATAGCATTAGTTAATTTCATTGCAGCATTAAGAGGAGCAACAACAATTTCAAGTTTTTTAGGAAAGTTTAAAACATGGTTAACATCAATTTGTATTTTAGTTGGAGTATTCGGATATTTCCAAGATAAATTACATTTTAGTTTATTAACTAAAGCATTAGATACATATATACAAAATGAAGAAATGATTCTTGTAGTTTGTATATCAATTACAATTGGTTGCCAAATAACAGTACTAATAGACTATATAAGACATATAACAAAAGAGTTATCAATTAAAAAACCTAAAATAACATATAACTTCAAAGATAAAGATAAATTAAAAAGAGTATTATTTGATACAGGGTATTATAATAGATATAAGGGAGAACCATTATCTAAGTTATTCTTAGATCATGGATATAAAATAGATAAAGAGGGAATAGAAAATGCCAAGAACTAAAAAAGAAGAAACAACAACAGAAAAGAAAGTAATTAAAAAAACTACTAAGAAAGTAGTAGATAATTTATCAAATGCTATTAAAAATTTTAATGATTATATTAATTTAAATTTTTCTAATATTACTACATCATTAATAAAAGATATTAAAGAAAATGAAAATGTAAGAAGCGAAAAAGTCTCTACAGCATTAGAATTTGTTAAAAATGTAGAAAATAAATGTCGTGGTTATTATATGAATGGTAATCAATATGCTTTATCTGCTATTAATCTACATTTATCTAGAATGAATAATATTTTAGAGGTATATGAATTCTTATATACTCAAATATCAGATACTAATACTAAAAGAATTATATTAAATAACATATTATATGTAATAAATGATATGATGTATCCAAGACAATATGAAAAAACAAATTCATTTGGTATTACATATGAAAAATTTATAATGAATGTTAATATATCTAATATATTAGCTAATAAATTTAATTACTATAATATGGAATTGGGTAAATTAAGATAAAAAAAGAAACTTAAAGTTTCTTTTTATTTTGTTCTATTTCTAAATTATAACCTAATCTATCAAATTCATCTTTAGTATAACTTGTATGATCTTCTTCTTTAAATATTATATCTATATCTTTAATTTCTTTATTAGTTACTAAACTAAATCCATATATATATTTATATAGATTATTTTCATCACATTCTATATAACCATCTTTTAATAATTGTTCTGCAAACTCTTTAGTTTCAGCATCTTGAATCATAAAATATCCCGCCATTGGTTCATCACAATTTTTAACATTATTATCTAATGTAAAAAATTGAGAATAAGTTACATCAATCAAATATGTTTTATCAATAATTGTTTTATCTTCTTGAATGATAGGAATAGTTACAGTACCAAATGCATGTCTATATTCTATTCCTAATTGACCAACATTATTATATGTAACTTTTAATCCTAATTGTTGAAGAGGATATAAAGTACTAAATTGAGAAAAACCACATAAACCTACTGTATTTATTTTATCTATTGTTGATCTACATTCTAATTCAATATTTTTTCTTGTATTATTAACAGTCCATTTTAATAAGCTATCAGCTTCTTCTTGTGTATATGCTTTTTTAGGCTTTGATATATTTTTAAGTACTTCTTCATCTATATCATTTATACTTGGTTTATATTGAGCTACATATATAGGAACACCATCAAAACTTCTATAATAACTTTTCCCAGTTTTCTTTTCTAATTTATGTCTTAGATCATAATACTTATTAAATAACATTTCTAATTCATTATATTTTTCTTTAGTATTATCATATTCAAATGATTTTTGAACTAATACTTCATATAAATTATTTAATAATTTCTCAGATTTCTTAACCGTATTAAAAATCATATACACTCACCGTAAACATTATATCATATTTTATTTTGCCATGTTATAATAGTAAATGAAGGTAGGGTGTGTTTATGGCTGATTTAAAATTAATTGTATTAGATAGTGCTGAAGATTTAGGTTTAGATGTTAACAGATATCTAAATGCTATAAGAGATACTGATACAGATTATAGAGTGAAAACAAAAGAATCAAGATTTTCAAATGGAGAAGGTAAAATAGAGTTATTAGATTCTGTAAGAGATTCAGATGTTTATATTCTTGGAGATATAGGAAACTATGATAAAGAATATAAAATGCATGATAGAATTCATTACATGAGTCCAGATGAACATTTTCAAGATATGAAAAGAGTAATAGCCGCAACATCAGGACATGCTCAAAGAGTAAATTTAGTAATGCCACTTCTATATGAATCTAGACAAGATAAAAGAAAAGGAAGAGAATCTCTTGATTGTGCTGTAGCACTTCAAGAAGTAGAAAGATTAGGAATTAAATCTTTAATTACATTTGATGCACATGCACCATCAATAGCAAATGCAGTACCTACATTATCATTTGAAAACTTTTACCCTACAAGTAGAATTATTCAATCACTATATGAAAATGAACATGAAGATATATCTGATATGTTAATAATTGCACCAGACTTTGGCGCAATGGATCGAGCTCGTTATTATTCAGAAATGATTGGATGCGATGTTGGTTGTTTCTATAAAAGAAGAGACTATGAAAAAGTAGTAGATGGAAAAAATCCAATTGTTGAACATTTATATCTAGGACCTGATGTTAAAGGTAAAAATATATTAATAGTTGATGATATGATTTCATCTGGAGCATCTGTATTAGATGTATGTGATATGTTAAAAGAACGAGGTTCTAAAAAAGTATTTATATGTACAACATTTGCTTTATTTACTGAAGGAACAAAGATGTTTGAAAATGCATATAATCAAGGATTATTTGATACAATATATTCTACTAATGTATCATATGTACCACAAAATATAAAAGATCAACCTTGGTTTAATTCAGTAGATTGTTCAGAAATGATAGCAGATATTATAAATAGATTAAATAAAGGTGAATCTATAGAACCATTACATAGAAATAAATGTGAGGTATATAAGAAATTAAGATTATTAAAAGATAGTAAAAAATAATACTATCTAAATATAATATTAGCTAATTAAAATTAATATGTGTAAATAGAAGATATTATTAATAAATAATATCTTTTTATTTGTTATAATATTAATAGAATAAAAGGGTGATTAATATGCCAGCGAGTTTTGTTAACTCAGTATATGTATTAGTATCAATACTATCGATATTCTTATATATAATGTCTGTTCAATTTAAAGACAAGAAAAATATTTTAATAACTCAAATATTTGCATCAATAAGTTATTTAATAATATATGTTATAAAAGGTGCATGGGCTGGAGTTAGTATTGAAATATTGGAAGAAACAAAAGATATTATATTTATAGGATATGAAAATAAGAAGAAAAAAATACCTGTAATTATATTAGCAACATTTATATTTTTATTATTTGTATTTACTTTTATATTCTATGATGGACCTGGATCATTACTACCATTAATAATAAATATAATATTATTTGTATCTACTTATTTTAAAAATCCTAAATGGATTAGATATGTCATGGTATTATGTGGATTCTTATGGGGCTGTTACAATTTATATGTAGGAGCATATATTATATTAATAGGAAATGCATTAGAAATAATATCAGCTGTAATATCTATAGTTAGATTTAAAGAAATAGATAATAAACAAATAAAAAAAACCAAAAAGAAAGCAACTAAAAAATAGTTGCTTTTTACATGTTTACATTTATTTTTTAACAATTTTAATAGTTAGTTATATATCAGTGATAAAATATAATAGAGGTAATATTTATGAAAAAGAAGGTAGCATTAATATTAAATGTTTTATTAATTATTTTCGAAATAATTGGTTTCATTATTACATATAATACTAATGATCCATTATCACCAGCATATTATACAGAAGATAGTAACTTTATATGTTTAGTAAGTTCAATAATGTTTGTACTTTATTATTTAAGTGGAAAGTCTGCAACTAAGACACTTCACTTATTTAGATTTACTGCTACATTAAACTTAGTATTAACTTTCTTTATAACTCTATTTATATTATCAAATGATTATGGTTTATATGAAATGATGATTCATAATGAATTCTTAATATTTCATACTTTATGTCCAATAATATCATTAATTAGTTATTTATTTTTTGAAAAATATAGATCACATAAAAATAATATAATGTTTAAAGCTCCAATATTTACATTTGTATATGGATTGATAATGTTCTTATTAAATATCTTAAAAGTAATGGATGGTCCATATTCATTTTTCCAAGTATATGAACATTCAATTGTTTCTACTTTAGTATCATTTGTAGGAATTGCAATAGCAGTTATAGTTATTACATTCACATTATTTGAAATTAAAAAGAAGATAAAAATATAACTTTACGGTTATGTTTTTTTATATCTTGATACACGTACAAGTGTTTGATATAATTTATTTGGAGGTATAAATATGAAAACATATATGTGTATTGATTTAAAAAGTTTTTATGCCTCAGTAGAGTGTGTTGAAAGAGGATTAAATCCTTTAGATACTAATTTAGTAGTAGCAGATTCATCAAGAACAGAAAAGACAATATGTTTAGCTGTTACTCCAAGTTTAAAACAATATGGTTTATCTGGTAGATCTAGATTATATGAAGTTGTTCAAAAAGTAAAAGAAATCAACAAAGATAGATTAAAAATATGTAAAAAATTTAAAGGTAAATCATATTCAGATGAAGAATTAAAAAATGATAATACAAAAGAATTAGATTATATAATTGCAACTCCACGTATGAGATTATATATGAAATATTCTACAGATATTTATAATATATATTTAAAATATATTTCTAGAGATGATATATATGTTTATTCAGTAGATGAAGTGTTTATAGATGTTACACATTACTTAGAATATTATAAAATGAGTGCAAGAGAATTAGTTACTAAGATGATCCAAGATGTATATAAAACAACAGGTATAACTGCAACTGCTGGAATAGGAACTAATATGTATTTAGCAAAAGTAGCAATGGATATAGTAGCTAAACATGTAGACGCAAATGAATTTGGTGTTAGAATAGCTGAATTAGATGAACAATCATATAGAAATATTTTATGGACACATAGACCTATTACTGACTTTTGGAGAGTAGGAAGAGGATATGCTAAAAGATTAGAAGAACATAATATGTATACAATGGGTGATGTTGCAGAATGTTCTCATTATAATGAAGATTTATTATATAAATTATTTGGAGTAAATGCAGAAACACTTATAGATCATGCATGGGGATATGAAGATACAAACTTTGAAGATATTAAAAAATATAAACCAACATTTAATAGTATTTCATCAGGACAAGTTCTTCATAGACCATATAATTATAAAGAAACAAAATTAATATTAAGAGAAATGTCTGATCTTTTATCATTAGATTTAGTTGATAAAAGATTAGTAACAGATCAAATAGTATTAGATATAGGATATGACATTATTAATTTAACAGATCCTAAAATAAAAAGAATATATGATGGAGAAATTACAACAGACTTCTATGGTAGACCAGTTCCTAAACATGCACATGGAACAATAAATATAGATCATAAAACAAGTAGTACTAAAATCATAACTGATAAAATTTTAGAATTATATGATAGAATTATAGATTTTAGATTATTTGTTAGAAGAATAAATATATGTGCTAATAAAGTTGTAAGTGAAGATACAGTAGAAGATAATACACCTACAATACAACAATTTGATTTATTTACTGACTATGAATCTATAAATAAAAAGATTAAAGAAGAACGTAAAAAAGAAATAAAAGAGCGAGACCTTCAACATGCAATGTTAGATATAAAAAAGAAATATGGTAAAAATGCAATATTAAAAGGAATGAATTTAGAAGAAGCTGCAACAACAATTCAAAGAAATGAAGGAGTAGGAGGACATCGAGGATGAATGCACAACTTAAATATTCAGATATCATTAATCTTCCACATCATGTTTCTAGTAAACATCCTCATTTATCTAGAGAACAAAAAGCAGCACAATTTGCACCTTTTTCAGCATTAACAGGATTAGATGAAGATGTTAAAGAAACAGCAAGATTAACAGATAGAAGAATTGAAATAGATGATGGATTAAAAGAAATATTATCAAATAAATTAAATATTATAGATATGAATATAAAAAATAAACCTTTTGTACAAATAACATATTTTATAAAAGATTCAAAAAAGCAAGGTGGAAAATATGTTGAAGTAGAAGGTATTGTTAAAAAAATAAACATATTTGATAATTATTTATTATTAAATGATAATACTAAGATATCTATTATAGATATAATAGATATTAAATCTGATTTATTTAAGGGAATGAACTACTAATTCCCTTTTAAAATGTTTGAAAAAATGGTATATTATTAATAGGGTGGATAATATGAATCTAAAAGTTATATTAAAAGATTATATTGATTTCCTTGAATCTAGAGGAATTAAATTTCCTGAAAATTATTCATATAAAATGAATGATGATATGTTTCAAAGAATGAGATTAATTTTAGAAGATGTAGACTATGACTTTATATTAGATGTCATAGATGATTTTTATGATGACCTAAAGAAACAGGTAGAAGAAACTAAAGACAAAGTCTGTGTTAAATTCGCTAACAGAATTGTTGTAGGTGAAATTAAAAACATTAATTATTCACAAGATGGAAGCATTGTTAAATCAATTGATTTAATTGATAAGAAAAATGAATCACTAAATATAAAATTTGATCTTATTTATAGTATTGAAGAACCTAGAAAAGCTGATGAAGTTAAAAAGGCAAAATCTTTACCTAAAAAAGATCCTGAAAAACATGTTATAAGAGACAAACATAAATATGATGAATTTATTGAACCAGACTTAATGTCTACAAGACAAATTCAAATTGTTGATAAACCAGAATATGTTGAGGATGCTAAACCATCTTTAAAAGATATTATTTTTAGCAAAGGTTCATTAATAGCAGTTATTGTTCTAGTATTAGTTGCAGGAGCAATATTTGCTATTAATTATAGTATTGCCGCTATTAATAACAGTAAAAATGATGATGTTATTTGTATTGAAGGATACACTAATATAAATGGAGAATGTATTAAAACAAATACATTAACAACAGATGAAACATCTACTACAACATTACCTGTAAATGATTCAGTAATTGAAGTATTTAGATCAATAAAGAAAGAAGATAATTAATCTTCTTTTTTTATATATTTTTAAATATATATTTGTTATAATGTTTTAGGACATCAAGGAGGATATAAAATGAAACATTTAATAGACATAAAAGATTTAAGCGTAGAAGAAATTAATGATTTAATAAAAGTAGCTAAAAATATCATCAAAACACCGGATAAATATTCCCACAAATGTGATGGTAAAATCTTAGCTACTTTATTTTTTGAACCAAGTACTAGAACTAGACTTTCATTTGAATCAGCAATGCTAAGACTTGGAGGAAATGTATTAGGTTTTTCAGAAGCATCTAGTTCATCTGTTTCAAAAGGTGAATCAGTTGCGGATACAATTCATGTTGTAGGTGGTTATTCAGATGTAATTGCTATGAGACATCCTAAAGAAGGAGCACCATTTGTTGCATCTGTTAAATCAAGTGTACCAATTATAAATGCAGGTGATGGAGGACATAATCATCCAACACAAACACTAACAGACCTTTTAACAATATCTCAAGAAAAAGGAAGACTAGATAATTTAACAATTGGTTTATGTGGAGATTTAAAATTTGGTAGAACAGTACATTCTCTAATAAATGCAATGTTAAGATATAAGAATATTAAATTTATTCTTATTTCACCAGATGAATTAAAATTACCAGAATATATGATTAAAGTATTAGAATCATCTGGAGTAGAATATATTGAAACTAATGATATTGAAGAATACATGAGTGAATTAGATATTTTATATATGACAAGAGTTCAAAAAGAAAGATTCTTCAATGAACAAGATTATATAAGATTAAAAGATTACTATATTTTAAATAAAGATAAACTTAAAACAGCAAAAGATGATTTAACAATAATGCATCCACTTCCAAGAGTAAATGAAATATCTACTGATGTGGATGATGATCCAAGAGCAGCATATTTTAGACAAGCTGAATATGGGGTATATATAAGAATGGCATTAATCATGTATATGTTAGGAGTTAAATAATATGAATATAGATAGTATTAAAAACGGATATGTATTAGATCATATAAAAGCTGGTAAAGCTATGGAAATATATGAACAATTAGGTTTATCAAATCTAGATTGCCAAGTAGCATTAATTACAAATGCTAAATCTAAAAAGATGGGTAGAAAAGATATAATTAAAATTGATAGATTAATTGATATAGATTTAGATAAATTAGGATTTATTGATCCAAATATAACAGTAGATGTTGTTAAAAATGAAAAATTAATTGAAAAGAAAAAAATAGACTTACCTGAAAAAATAGTTAATGTTGCTAAATGTAAAAATCCTAGATGTATTACATCTGTAGAAAAAGATTTAGATCAAATATTTATATTAACTGATAGAGAAAATCAAATCTATAGATGTCATTACTGTGAAACATCTTTAAAAGACTAAAAAAACAATATGAAAATATTGTTTTTTATTTTATAATATTTAAGAAGGATAGATTAATATGGACATTTCAACAATTATTATTGTAGTTGCACAAATATTTGGTGTTATTTCTTGGCTATTACTTTTATATAGCTATACTAGAGAAGATATAGATGAACTTTTATTAGTGCAAATTGGTGTATGTGTATTTGATGTTATTTCATATTTAATGTTAGGTGCAGATGCAGGTTTATTAATATGTTTAGTTGAATTAATAAAAACATTTCTATATTATAAAACGGATAAAGATAAAGAAATATTTATAGTATCAATAGTTGTATACTTCTTAATTGGATTATTAACAATCAGACATTGGTATGCATGTCTTCCAGTATTGGGAAGTTTAATTGATTCATTTGGAACATCAAGAGATTCAAAAACAGCAAATGCGTGTTCCATTGTATCTAATACTCTATGGACAATATATGATATTTTAATTCTTTCTTACGTTGGAGCATTTAATGATATTGTTGTAGTTCTATGTAATGTAAGTGTATTATTCTTAGGTTATTCAAGAATCATGCATATATCTAAATTTAGAATTGTTAAATATGGATATTTAACAAAAAAGACAATTAAAAAAATATATGATTTAGATGTTAAAACATATGGTAAAGAAAATACTTGGGATTATGAATATCAAAAAGCAGTATATAAAAGAAATGAAGATTCATTATTTGTAATTAAATATAAACATGATATATGTGGATATTTAAATTATTTAAATTTGGTACCTGAAGAATATGAAAGATTAAGAAGAGCAAGAAAGATGCCAGATAGAATTGATTTAGATAAAATCATTCCATTTAAATCTAATAGAAAAACATATTTAATATTTGAAAGTATAAATGTAAAAAAAGAATATGAAAAAGATCAAACTATAAATCTTATATGTAGAAAGATAGCATCTTTTATTAAGCAAAAACAAAGACAAAGAATATATATCCATGGAATTCTAGGATATGCTATTACAGAATTTGAAGAAAATGTATATATTTCTTTAGGATTTACAAAAGTAAAAGATTTAGATGAAAGAATAAAATTATATGAATTAAAAGAAGATGATATTAAGGAGATTTTCTTAAATGAAGATAATGTTCGTTTGTTTAGGTAATATATGTAGATCTCCAATGGCTGAATATATATTTAAAACTATTGATCAAGACAATAAATTTATTGTTACTTCATCTGGTATATCTGATGAAGAATATGGAAATGATATATATCCACCTGCAAAAGAAATATTAAATAAATATAATATAAAATATGATAAACATTTTGCTCATAAAATAACAAAAGAAGAATATGAAGAAAATGATTATATTGTAGTAATGGAAGATTATCATATTTCAAGATTAAATAGTATGTTTGGAAATAATAATAAAGTAATTAAATTACTAGAAAAAGATATAGAAGATCCTTGGTATACAGGTGAATTTGATAAAGTTTATCATGAAATATATGAAGGATGTATAAATCTATATAAAAAAATAGGCAATTAGCCTATTTTTTATTTGCAATTATTAATTTTTAGTAATAGAATATATTTTTAATTGAGGGGGAAAATAAAAAATGGCAAACAATTTAATTGCAATCAACACTGAAAACATTTTAAGCAAAAAACAATATGAAGATTTAGGAGAAAATCAAGACTTACAAATCTCATATAAAACTGATGGAAAGGATTATATAATCGAAACTTGTTTTGGAGAAAAATATACATTAACTGGATCTACAGTTAACTCTATAAGTGAAAAGACAAATTATACACAAGAAGAAATAATGAATATTTTATATGTAGTATATGATGCATATGAAAGTGTTAAATCTTCTATTGAAACATCTGATCCAAAATATAAAACAGGTATAAGAAAATATACTAAAAAGTATCAAGATAAAATGATTGAAGTAATAAGTGATTTATTAAGAAAATATCCTTATGAAGATGTATTTGCATATTTTACTACTATGAGAACATATGATTTAGTATCTATGTTTAATGGAGAAGATGATAAAGCTGTAATAGATGCATTACATAGAGAATTAAAATCAAGTCAACAAATGCGCGTAAGTGGAGAACCTGAAGAATTAGTATCAAGATATTTTAATTAGGAGGTATCCTATGGAAGTAGTTGAACAAAGAAAACTATTTGACGAAGAATTTAATATTTATTTAAACAATGATAAATCTAATTATTTAAATAAATTATTAGAATTCACAATGGAAAAAGAAGTAGATCTACAAGATCCATTAGTTGCTTCTGTAAATTCATTACAAGAGGCTATATTAGAATCAGTAATATCTTCAGAAAATGAGGATGATTATGAAACAGATATAGATGATGTAAGAAAAGAAAAAGTAGATAATATATTATATTCTATTAATAATTATTTAATGTCATTAGCTCCATCAGAAGCTTTAATGAAAATATTAAATAACCCATCTACATTAATAAAAGAATCTGTAAAATATACTGATGATTTATTTGTTGAAATTTCTAATAAGGTTAAATATTTAAAATCTATATCTAATATAGAATATAAAAATAACAAATTATATCATGAAGCTATAGATGATATAGAAAGATTCTTACAATATAAAGAAGGATTCTCTCTTATCTATAGTGTTCTAAGTAAAGACGTTATTAATATAGATAGAACATCTCCATTAACAGATGTTCAAGACTGTGTAGAAGAATTAATAAAAGAATCAAAGATTATTAATAAATTTGATCCGAAAGTTAGATCATATATATCAACAATGTTAGATAAAGCTAATAAATTAGAAGAAGATGACGAAACAAAAATATTAAATAGAAATAATACAGTTGCTAATATATTAGAATCTATATTAATGAATTATACAATGTTATCTTTATATTCAAACAAACCTGAATCTATAAGAATATCAGATAATATGTTAAAAATAATAGCTATGGAAGTAGCAAAAGGTAATATAGATAAAAATGATGTAATTGAAACACTAGAAGATGGACCAATTAAATTTGATGAAGAAGAACTAGAATTCATTAAATTAAGATTTATAAACAAAATATTCTATAGAGAAGATAAAACAAAAATAGAAAAACAAGATTTAATTAAATTAGTTAAATAAAAAAAGATATCAATCGATATCTTTTTTATTTTAAATCTTCTGATCCAAAAGGATAAGGAGTTAATTCTTCAACAGTGAATTCTTTATAATCACCAGTATTAGAATAACATCTTACTATAGAATCTTTATCAAATAATTCTAATAACATTTGTCTACAAACAAAACAAGGTGTACTAATATCTCCATTATTAACCATAATATTTATTTCTTTAAATTCACCTTTTTTTACACCATCTGAAATAGCACTAAAGATAGCAGATCTTTCAGCACATGAACCAGCTCTAGTAGATGCGTCTTCAACATTTACACCCTTATACTTTCTTCCGTCTTTAGTAATTAGTATACTAGCTACAGGAAAGTTAGAATAAGGACTATATGAATTTTTTAATAATTCTTTTAATTCTTCTACCATATATATCACCTAGTATAATTATAGCATTTTATTAAAATATGTAATATAATTTAGGTAGAGGATGTGTAAATATGAAAAAGAAGAGTTTATTATTTATTTCTTTACTTATGACATTACTTATTTTCACAGGATGTGGAAAAGAAAAGGCAGAAGATATATTATATAAAGTATTATCTAACGAAAAAGAATTCAAGCTTGAAGATAAAGAATATAAATTAGAGGTTTATATGAAAGATAGTCCTAAACATTTAGATACAATAGCATATACATATGTTGATATGGATAAAGATGGAACAAAAGAATTAGTTACATATTTATCAGGGGCAGATGCGGAATATATCGTATTTAGATATAATGATAAGACAATATATGGTTATAAATATAGTATGAAAGATTTTCAAGATTTAAGAGAAAATGGAATATATA
This sequence comes from uncultured Caryophanales bacterium, assembly GCA_946615975.1. GTDB lineage: Bacteria > Bacillota_I > Bacilli_A > RF39 > UBA660 > UBA6985. The sequence continues at coordinate 9,087 of CAMOID010000001.1, read as the reverse complement.
AATCAGTTGTTAATGAAGATGCATATGCATATTTATCAACAAAGTTTGAAAATAATAATAAAGTAGAAATTTCAAATGCTACTACTGATGGAAAAAAATATACAGTTGATAATGTTGAATCATCTAAAGAAGCATTTGAATCAAAAGAAAACGAAATATCAAGTGTTAATAAGGCAGAATTTAAAAAATATAAATAAGAGACTTAATGTCTCTTTTTTTTGCTTTCATTTTAAGATATAATTTATACTAGGTGAGAGTATATGAAAAAGATAATTAACGTAATTTCTTTATTGATTTTATCTGTATTTGTATCTGGTTATACATTTAATGTAGAAATGACTATAAATGAAGATAGATCAGTAGAATTCAAAAAAGAATTAATAATTACAGATGAAGAAATAAAGAGTAAATGTGTTAGTAATACATGTACTCAAGGAGATCCGGAATATACTGAAATTAAAAATAAACTATCTTTCAATGATTCCAATTATCAAAATATAGATACATATAATATATCTACAGAAAATGATAAAACAATAGTAACAATTAATTATAAAGATTTAGATGACTGTGTTGGTCCAGCATATGATAAATTAGGTATTTTTAGATCTAATTATAAATATGAATTATTAAAAATGTCTGGTAGTAAATATGTTTCTAATTTATCTAATAATGTTATAGATGGACTAACAGAAGGAACATTTAAATTAAAAGTTCCATATGAATTAGAAAATATAAATGGAAAAAAAGTAGATGATAAAACATATACTTGGGATTTAACTAAAGATAAAAATATCAAATTTGAATTTAAAACTGAAATAGAATCAACTGGAAAAGAAGAATATAATAAAATCAAAATGAATCAAACAATTATGATAGGTGGAGGCATTGTTGTAGCACTTATTGTAATTATTCTATTTATAAATATTATTAGAAAATCTACTAAAGAAGATATTAAGAAAGAAATTGAAAATAGTTCAGTAGATAAATTTGAACAAAACGATATTTTCAATGCTAATGCTAATTTAGTAAAACCAGTTGAAAGTATAGAAAATCCAATTAATGTAATGACAGAAGATGAAATAAAAAATCATGAAGATAAAATAAGTAATAAGTTCTTAGATGATTCTTTTGCAGATCCAAATGCTGTATCAGATGAGGAAAAGTTACCTATTGTTACTGAAAAAAAAGAAGAACCAATTGCAGTTGAAAGTACTACTATTGAAGAAGATGATATTCCTGAATTTGAAGATTCTTCAAGCAATGAATTAGTAGATAACTCAAATATGTCTTCAGTAGCATTTGGAGGAGCTCCAATTGAAGATAAAAATATCAATGAAATCAAGTAAAATTCTTTTAAAATATAGTTTATTATGATATTATTATGTATAGTAGGATAGAGGGGAATTAAGATGGAAGAAATTAATTTAAAAGAATTATTTGATTTTTTCATTTCTAAATTTTATGTTGTAATTATTTCCTTCCTAGTTATTTTAATACTAGGTGATATATACTCAGCTAATTTTAGAACACCAATGTATCATAGTACTACTACAATTGTATTAGTAAGTGAAGCAGAACAAGTTACTTCAAGTGAAGTATCATTAAATAATAGTTTAGCTTCAACATATTCTAATATAATTACTTCTAGAAAAGTACTATCTCAAGTAATTTATAATTTAAATTCAGACTTATCTGTAAGTCAATTACAAGATAGTATTAAAGTTTCACAAGTAACTGGTACACAAATTATTAGTATAGTAGTATCTAACAAAGATAATAAATTAGCTCAACAAATTGCAGAAGAAATAACAAAGGTATTTATTGCTGAAATACCTAATTACTATGATATTAAGAATGTAGCTATACTTGATGAAGCTTCATTTGAAACTACACCATATAATATTAATATTATGAAAGAAAACTTAATATATGGTGGAATTGGTATTATTTTAGGATGTGTTATATTATTCATGATATTCTATATGGATACATCAATTAAGGATCCAGAGACAATAGAAGATAAGTTAGGTTTATCTGTACTTGGAACTGTACCAAAGGTAGGTGGAAAACATGGAAAACGAAAATAGTGAATTATATATAACTACCAACCCTAAGTCAGGTTTTTCAGAAGCAATTAAAAGTATAAGAACTAACTTACATTTTGCATCAGTTAATTCAAAAGTTAAAGTAATACTTATTACATCACCAACACCTGGTGATGGTAAGAGTTTTATAAGTTCTAACTTAGCTGGTGCATATGCACAAGAAAATAAAAAAGTACTTATAATTGACTGTGACCTTCGTAAAGGAAGACAAGATAAAATATTTGATATAGTTAAAGATAATTCAAAAGGATTTACTAATTTAATATTAAATTTTAAAAATCCATTAGAGGTAGTAGAAACTCATGCAGAACAAGTTGATATTAGAGAATATATATGTCATACAAAATATAAGAATATTGATTTAATACCAAATGGACCTGTACCTCCAAACCCAATTGAATTATTATCAAGTTCTAAGAATAAAAACTTAATTAGCTTATTAAAAGAAAAATATGACATCATTATATTAGATTGTCCTCCAGTTATAGGATTATCTGATACATTAATTCTTACTAAGTTCAGTGATGCTAACGTTCTTGTAGTATCTGATCATAGAACAAGAATTGAAAATATAAGTGATGTTAAGAAGGCTTTTGAAAAAGCTGGAGCACCAATTACAGGTGTTGTAGTTAATAAGACTAAATCAAGACATAATGGATACTATGGTTATTATGGATACTATGGTTATTATGGAGAAGGAGAACAAAAATAAAATGAAGGACATGCATAATCATATCTTATTCTCTATAGACGATGGTTCAAAAGATATTGAAACATCAATCGCTATGTTAAAAAATGCACAAGAAAGTGGAATAGATGAAATGATTCTAACACCACATTATATTCTTAATTCAAAATATAATGCTAACAATAAAAAGAAATTAGCTTTATTAGAAGAATTAAAGAAAAGAAGTGTAGAAGAAAATATAAATATTAAATTACATTTAGGAAATGAAGTATGGGCTGATGAAGGAATACCTGATTTAATTAAAAAAGGTGAAATAAGCACATTAAACAATTCAAGATATGTTCTTATAGAATTTCCATTACATAACGAAGATAAAAGAGCTCAACAAATTATATTTGAAATTATTTCTCATAATTATATTCCTATAATTGCACATCCAGAAAGATATGATTATTTAAAAAAAGACCCTGACAAAGTAGAAGATTATTTAAGATTAGGTGCATTACTTCAAGGTAATTATTTAAGTCTATTTGGCAAATATGGAACAGGAGCTAAAAAGACATTAAAGTATTACATAAAAAAAGGATATATAACTTTCTTTGGATCTGACATTCATAGATCTACAGATGATTTTAAATGTGAAAGATTCGAAAAGAAATTATATAAATTAGTTAAGAAAAACCAAAAGTTATTTGAAGATTTAACTTATGGCAATATAACTAAAATAATAGAAAATAAAGAAATAGATAGGAGTTATTAAAATGAATCAAAACGAATTTAACAATCAACAACCTGTGCAACCTGTAACACCAGTAACACCTGTTGGACCAACAGTAGTTCCTCAAGCTACACCAGTTGCACCAGTACAACCAACAATGGTACAACCTCCAGTTCAACCTGTACCAGAACCAACTAAAAAGAAAAGTATTTTACCAATTATATTAATTCTTTTAGTTTTAGTATTAGCAGGAGGTGGAACAGGAGCTTATTTCTTATTCTTCCACAAAGTATCTGCTAAACAAGTTGTAGATGGAACATTAAACACAATGTTTAGTAAAGCAGCAGCAATTGAAACAGCTGTTGATAAAGTTTTCACTTTCAACTATAAAAATGACATCATTCAAGGAACTGGTAATTTAAAACTTGATGTTGAAGGATCTGCTGATGGAGAAAAGATAGAATTAAAAAATATAGATTTTGACTATGATCTTATCAGTAATATTAAAAATAAAGAATTATCTACAAAAATAAGTACTTCTCAAAATAGTAAGGAAATAGTTAACTTACAAGCATTTGTTCAAAACAATAAAGCTTATGTTAACTCAAATGTATTTACTACACCATATGTATATGACTTAAATAATACTACATTCTGGGATGACATTATTGATTTAACTGATAAAATGCCTGAATACAATTCAGGAGATTTAAAGACAGTAATTTCTAAAATAAAACAATATGCTAGACATTCAATTAAAGATGAATATTTAACTCAAGCAGATGGAAATTTCACAATTGATGGAACAAATATTTCAGGTGTTAAAACAACTATTGAATTATCAACAACTAGATTAAATGATATGGAAATTAATATCATCAATGAAATGATTGCTGATGAAGAATTAATTGAAATTCTTGCAAAATATGGAATGATATCAACTGATGCAGTTAAGAATAATTTATTTGATGAAATAGATAATATTAAAGCTAGAAAAGAAACTATTCTTCCAGAAAAAGATATTAAATATAACGTTAATATTTATACTACTAAACAAGGTAAATTCTTAGCATTAGAAATAACTAGTGATGGAAAAGTAGCTTTAACTGCAGTATCAAATAATAATGTAACTACATTTAAAATTTATAATGATGATGGTAATGTTGAATATGAATTTATTTATGATGAAGTAAATAAAGAATATGAATTTAAGATTGAAGAATATACTTTAAAAGTACAATTTATAACTGATGGAGTTAAATTAAGTTTAACTGGTAAAGATTTAGATTTATCTTTATCATTAACTAATACAACTGCTGATAATTTAATGAAGAATACAGTAGATTTTAATGGTTCTTATAAAGAGGGAACTAACAATGTTAAAGGTTCTTTAAAATATACATCAGAATTAAAGAAAGTTGAAAAGATTGAAACATTTGATGTTGCTAATGCAAGACCATATGAAGAAATTACTCCTGAAGAACAACAAGCTATTTCAACTAATGTTACTGAAGTAATTCAAGGAACTTATATTGAAGTAGTTATGCAATTACTTTCATTATTAAATCCAACTTATAATGATCCATATACAACATATGATTATTATGGTATTTAAGAAATAAAAAAACACATCATTTGATGTGTTTTTATTTTGTTTAATTACTATTAACTGCTTGCATATAGCACTTATCAATTCCATCATTTAAAGTATAATCATATTCATAAGTCCATGATACATTATTATCTATCTTTTTAAAGTTTTCTATAGTTCCTAAATCACATTCCATAGCATTAATATCATATGTAGTAGTAATACTCATATGTTTAGTTTTGCCATATTCTACTGAATATACTTCTAATGGAATTTGATTATGATATAAGTCCATATAATATATATTAACATTTCTTAAGAAATTTGGATTCCATTCATTTATTCTAATTATATTATAATCTTTTACATTCTTTTCTAATACTAAGTCTAATACATTAATTTCATTATCACCGGAGATATCTAATTCTTCCTTTTTAAGACTTGTTTTATTACCAACTATGTAATTCCTTATTTCTTGATTCTTTTCTCCTTGTACAGCAATTACAGTACCAATTGATATAATACTTAATCCTATTAAGAATAATATAATACTCTTATACTTATATTTATCAGGATCAATTCCGTTTTCTTTATTTTCATTTTCTTGAGTATCAGTAAATGAATTTCTTAAATGTTTTGCATTATTATCTATAAATTGTGCATTTGTATTAAATGGAGTAGTTTGTTTTCTATTTTTAAAGCTAACATATAATACATCTAATATAATTACTATTACTATAACAATTCCAGCTATATATAAATATTTTTTATTAGTTTCAATCCATTCTTGAATTGTTACTTTATCATCAATATCTTTAGCACTTGTATTTAACATGTTAGTTCCAGTTATTGTTAAAGATATTTCTTTACCATTCATATTAACTAACTTTTCAGATAGGCCAGCACCTTTAACATTGCTAAATCTTATAAGTGCAGATGAATAAGTAACGAACTTATCAGTAAATTCAAAATATAGTTTTAAATATGGAGCAGAGGTATAAGCATATTCACCATCAACTACAATAGTTGTTTTTGATTTTTTTCCATTCTTTTTAATTTCTCCATATGTTAAGTTAAATGAACCATTTGTAGTTATTTCTTTTAAATTTAGTTTTTCGGAATCAAATTCCATATCATGTTGTATAGCAACTACTTCAGGCCCAGTAAAAGTCATTGTGATTTCTACACCAATTAATTCGTTTTTTTCATTTAATATATTTTGCTGTTCATGAGTGTATGTTATTGCAGGTGTTTCTGCATAAACAGTTGGTATAAACATTATCAATGCTAATACCAGTAATAAATATAATTTCTTCATTTTACTCTCCTATAGATCTTATATTATCTTTTATTGTATCTATACTTTGTTGTAGTTTTTTATTTTCTTCCATATTTAATTTAAGTTTAATTCTTCTTTTAGCACCGTCTTTACCAATTATTGCAGGTAATCCAACATATATATCATTTTCATCATCATATGTTGAAACAGGTATTATTAGATTTTCGTTACCTAGAATAGCATTTGTAATTCTTACTAATGCCATTCCTATACCATAGTAGGTAGCACCTTTTCTATTTATAATTTCATATGCAGCATTTCTAACTTCATCTTCAATTTCTTTTAATTCTTCTTCTACAAAGAATTGGTTTATATTTTGAAGACTTATATTAGCATTACTCCATGGAATAAATTCTGAATCACCATGTTCACCTATAACATAAGCTTGAACATTTTTAGGCGATACACATATCTTTTTACCTATTATATTTTGTAGTCTTGCAGTATCTAATGAAGTTCCTGAACCAATTACTTGATTTGCAGGTAAACCAGAATATTTATAAGTTAAATAAGTCATTACATCTAAAGGATTAGTTGCAACTAAGAATATTCCATTAAATCCTGATTTCATTACATTATCTATTATATCTTTAAATATTTTTGAATTTTTATTAATTAAGTCTGTTCTTGTTTCTCCTGGCTTTTGATTAGCACCAGCAGCAATTACAACTATTGTTGCATTTTTACAATCTTCATAATGTCCTACATTTATACTTATTTTGGATGGAGCATATGCTAAGCAATGATTTAAGTCCATAACTTCGCCTTCAACTCTGTTTTCATCTAAGTCTATTAAATATAATTGATTAACATATGTTCTTTGATTTAAAAGTGCATATGCATAGGACATTCCTACGTTGCCACACCCTATAATTACCACTTTATTATTCATAGTATCACCATATAAATTATATCATAATTAAAAAATATATGATATGATATATATGTAGAATGGAGGAGGGTTAACATGTTTTGTCCAAACTGTGGTAGAAAATCTTTTAATGTTAATTATTGCCCATCATGTGGTACAGATTTACAATCTAATAAACATATCTATACTGTACAAAAAATGCCAGGATACTCAACTCCAACAGTAACAGCTCAATCAGCTAATAATAAAATTCATAAACAATTTGTATTGATTGATCACTTACCTTTATTAGTAGTTGTTAGTTTAATATCACTAATAATATTTGGTATGCTTATATATGTTATGATTTAAAGTACTATTAAGTACTTTTTTTATTTGTTATAATATCTCTAGGTGATATATATGTTTTATCGAGATTTAATAAATAAATATTATCCAGGAATAAACATTGAAGAAGGATTAGTAAAAAAGAAAACTACTTTTAGAGTTAATAATCTTAAATCTAATAAAGAAGAAATAGAAGAATATTTAAATAGTAATAATATAAAATATTCTAATGTAGACTTCTATGAAGATGCTTTTATATTAGATGATGATATAGATATAAGAGAATTAGATATTTATAAAGATGGTAAAATATATGTTCAAAGTTTATCATCTATGTTACCACCTTTATTCTTTGATTATAAACAAAATGATTCAATCATTGATATGGCAGCAGCACCAGGTGGTAAAACATCTGAAATAGCATCTATAACAAAGGATACTGTTTTAATAACTGCAGTAGAAAAGAATAAATTAAGAGGAGAAAAACTTATTTATAATTTAGATAAACAAGGATTAAAACACTATAGTATTATATTTGAAGATGCTACTAAACTAAATGAATTCATGAAATTTAATAAAGTATTATTAGATGCTCCTTGTTCTGGTTCAGGAACAATTACATATGATCAAATAGATCAAGTAACTGAAGATTTAGTTAATAGATCAAGTAATATTCAAAAAGAACTATTAAATAAAGCAATTAACTTAGTAAATGTAGGAGATGAAATAATATATTCTACATGTTCTATTTTTAAAGTTGAAAACGAAGAAGTTATTAACAAATATATTCAAGAAGGTAGAATAGAAGTAGTACCAATTAAAACTACTATAGAAACATTACCATCAACTATAGATGGAGTTATTACTATAAAACCTAGTGAATTATATGAAGGATTTTTTGTATCAAAATTAAAGAAACTAAAATAGTTTCTTTTTTCTTTATAAATGTTATAATATGAATAACAAAGGAGAGATAAAAATGGAATTAAAAGGTTCTAAAACTGAACAAAACTTATTAGCAGCATTTGCTGGTGAATCACAAGCAAGAAATAAATATACATATTTTGCTTCTAAAGCTAAAAAAGATGGATATGAACAAATAGCTGCAATCTTTGAAGAAACAGCTAACAATGAAAAAGAACACGCTAAGATGTGGTTTAAAGAATTAAATGGTGGAGAAATACCTACAACAACTGAAAACTTAAAAGCAGCTGCAGATGGAGAAAATTATGAATGGACAGATATGTATGAAACATTTGCAAAAGAAGCTGAAGAAGAAGGATTTACTCAATTAGCTGCAAAATTTAGAATGGTTGGAGCAATTGAAAAACATCATGAAGAAAGATATAGAAAACTTCTTAAGAATATTGAAGACGAAGTAGTATTCTCAAAAGATGAAGATAAAATTTGGATCTGTCGCAACTGTGGACATGTAGTAATTGGAA